>CAZBNY010000115.1:0-6408 GCA_964493235.1 uncultured Lachnospiraceae bacterium | reverse complement strand
TGATATGACTGTAAAGGACGGTCATTTTAGCTCAAACTTTATGAATTTTATTGAAGGTTTTTAAAATATTTGTTAAATAAAACAAAATGTTAGCCGGAGATTTCTTGTGACATTGACGGTATTTTATGTTAGTCTAAGAAAAAAACGAAAATGGTATTGCACTTGAATTCTTTATAGATATAATGTTTAATAGGTGGTTTGAAAAAATAAAGGAGGCAATAAAATTGATAAAGAACGTAACAGATTCTATTATTTACATAGGTGAAAACGATCACGATGTAGACCTTTTTGAGGGCCAGTATGTCGTTCCAAACGGAATGGCATATAACTCATACGCTATCATTGACGATTCCATAGCCATTATGGATACAATAGACCAGAGCAAAACCGAACAGTGGCTCAATAACCTTGAGGAAGTGCTTAAGGGACGCACTCCCGACTATCTTGTTGTTCAGCATATGGAGCCGGATCATTCAGCGTCTATTGAGGCGTTTGTGAAAAAATACCCCGAGACTACGGTTGTCGGCAACACTAAGACCTTCACAATGCTCTCTCAGTTTTTCCCTCATATGAAGCTTGAGAAAACTCTTTCCGTTAAAGATGGGGACAAGCTTGAGCTTGGCGCGCACACCCTTAACTTTGTATTCGCGCCAATGGTACACTGGCCCGAGGTCATGATGACATATGAATCAAGTGAAAAGATACTTTTCTCGGCGGACGGCTTCGGAAAATTCGGCGCCCTTGACGTTGAGGAGGACGATTGGGCCTGCGAGGCAAGAAGATATTATTTCGGCATTGTAGGAAAATACGGCAGACAGGTCCAGGCCGTACTTAAGAAAGCCGCCGGACTTGAGATAGCTATAATCTGCCCGCTCCACGGCCCCGTTCTTGATAAAGATCTCGGATACTACATCGGCTTATATGATACATGGTCAGACTACAGACCTGAGACAGAGGGCGTATGCGTATGCTACACATCTGTTTACGGACACACAAAGGCCGCTGCCGAGTTTTTAGCTGAAAAGCTTACAGAGGCGGGAGTTCCCAAGGTTGCTGTAAACGATCTTGCCAGATGCGACATGGCTGAGGCTGTAGAGGACGCGTTCAGATATGATAAGCTTGTACTTGCTACTACTACATATAACGCTGATATTTTCCCTTTTATGAAGACCTTTATAGACAATCTTACGGAGAGGGACTATCAGAACCGTACCGTTGCCTTTATTGAAAACGGCACATGGGCGCCTATGGCTTTAAAGGTCATGAAGGAAGAATTCAAAAACAGCAAAAATATAACATTTGCTGAAAACAATATAACTATCAAATCAGCTATGAATGAGGAAACGAAGGCCCGGATAGTCGCCCTTGCGGAGGAACTTGCGGCTTCCTATAAGGGAGAGGCCCCCGTAAAAAAGGAAGAGCCTAAAGAAGAAAAGAAGGCGACAAGAAGATTTGTCTGCAAGACCTGCGGATATATCTATGAGGGGGACGAGATTCCGGTTGATTTTGTTTGCCCGATCTGCCACAGAGGACCTGCGTATTTCGAGGAGATTAAATGATTTTAAAAACGGCAGGAGACAACGTGCTCCTGCCGTTTTTTTAACAGCAAATAGTTGCGGACGCTACTTTTATACTTATGAACGGAGAGTAAACGATGAACAGCTTTTCAAACTTGGGACGGTGCGTGTCCATATTGGACAGACTGATGAAAATGTATTATAACAGAGGACTGCGCGAATTTGAGATCGGCTGGGGGCAGCAATTCTATGTGGAGTATATATATGATCACCCGGGCGCTACCGCCCAGGAGATGGTCGAGTGTATACGTGTTGATAAGGCAACGCTGACAAAAATAGTAAAAAAGCTGAGTGGGATAGGCTATTTAGACATTGTCAGCGATAAGAAGGACAAACGGATCAAGCACCTTTATCTGACCGAGAAGGCTGTCCCGGCGGCAAAGCGGATCAAACAAATCCATAATGATTTCTATAATGATCTTTGCCGCGGCATAGACGACGGAAATATATCCGTCACTGAGAAAACGCTGGAGACTATGCTGGAAAATATAAATAGAAAAGTATGGCACAGAATGGAGAGTAATCATGGAGAGTAATGAGATCATACAGGAAAAGAATCCGCTTGAGTCGGAGACGATCGGGAAGCTTATAATTAAATATTCGCTTCCGGCAATAGCGAGCAGCCTGGTAAGCTCGATATATAATATAGTTGACCAGATATTTGTAGGCAATAAAATAGGAGAAATGGGAAATGCGGCGACAAACGTGGCCTTTCCGCTGGTCATGATTATAACGACTCTGGCAATGACATTCGGAGCCGGAAGCTCGGCCTCATTCAGCCTGTATCTTGGAAAGGGCGAGAAACAGAAGGCCGAAAAAATTGTCGGAAACGGAATGACCCTTATGATAATATGCGGAGTGGCGGTAGCTGTTGTTACCGCGATTTTTTTGAGATCGATCCTAACGGCCTTTGGCGGAAGGGGACAGACGCTGGAATACGCCGTTGAATATACCCGTATTTTGTTATTCGGATTTCCCTTTGCCGTTTTATGCACAGGGGCAAGTCAACTCATAAGGGCGGATGGAAGTCCTAAATACGCAATGGTCGCGACTATGTCCGGAGCAGTACTGAACTGTGTTTTGGATCCTATCTTTATTTTCAAAATGGATATGGGTATGACAGGCGCGGCGCTGGCTACGATCACCGGCCAGATCATTTCCGGCGCTGTTATTATCAGATATTTTACACGGTTTAAAACCTTCAGGCTGAAAAAGCAAAGCTTTATGCCGGAGAAGAACAGCATTAAACAAATATTCAAGCTGGGCGTTGCTGCCGGCGCTAACCAATTGGCCGTAACGATCGTACAAATTGTGATGAATAATACCCTTGGACACTATGGAGAGCTTTCTTGGTACGGCAGAGACATTCCCCTTGCCTGCGTAGGCATCATCTCCAAGGTAAGCGCGATATTCAATTCGGTAATATTAGGTATTTCCCAGAGCACACAGCCGATCATAGGATATAACTATGGAGCGGGAAATTATAACCGTGTAAAGGATACATATAAAAGGGCGGTTTTGATCGTCTCCTGTGTGTCGGGCATAGCTTTTATATGCTTTCAGGTATTTCCCCGACAAATTATCGGCGTATTTGGAAGCGGAGACGAGCTTTATTATGAATTTGCCATAAAGTATTTCCATATATTCCTTTTTTGCATATTCATCGTAGGAGCTCAGATTTTAAGCGCCCAGTTTTTCCCGTCCATAGGAAAAGGCGGCATAGGTACGATCGTGTCCTTGAGCAGGCAGGTGTTTTTTCTGCTTCCGCTTATCATAGTATTCCCGCTTATATGGGGGATCAACGGTGTCATGTGGGCAGGCCCGATCGCGGACGGAGCCGCGGGCCTGATGGCGGTGATACTTGTAAGGCGTGAGATGAAAAAATGGTGAGAGCAATATTACTTATGCGCTTGAAACTTAACCCCGGCGAAAGTATAATGTAAAATATTAGGGGGGAATAGAAATGGCTGCATCAATGTCATCTTACATATACGATACGCTGCGTGAGGATATTATAAATGGAAGGCTCCGTGGCAATGAAATGCTCAATGAAAGGGAGCTTGCTGAAAAGTTTGGAGTGAGCAGAGTACCTGTAAGGGAGGCCTTTAACAGGCTCTGCTCCGAAGGCTACCTCATCAAATATCCAAATAGAGGCTATCTTGTTCATCTTATAACCGACGAAAGGCTCAGGGAAATACAGGAGGTAAGGTTCCAGCTCGAAAGTCTGGCAGTAGTAAGAGCCATAAAGGAATGTACGGACGAGGAAATAAAAAAGCTTCTGGAACTGCCGGATATAAGGGAGGAGAAAAATCCTTACAGTACGGCGAACACAATGTTTCATAAAACCATGGTCAGCCTGGCCGGTAACAGTCTGCTTGCAGAGACGGTGTATAAGCTTCTCGGAGACGCGTCAATGGCGATTTTTCAGCGGCCAAAAAGTCCGTGGAAAAGCTATAACTGCCATGACGAGATAATAAAGGCTATGCTTGAGCGTGATACGGAAAAGGCATTGCGGGCTTTGGCAAAGGATATGACCTTTAACGGCGTGGAGGAATATAGGGCAATGCTGCCGAAGTTTTAAAAGAGATATTGACTTACACGCTTTGATGTGCTAAACTGCATTATAAATGGTATACCAATGGAATACCAATAGAATACCGCAAGACTGAATAACAGAAGGTAAAATAAATGGAATATGAATTTGACAAGCTTGTTGACCGCAGAGGGACGGGTAATGAAAAATATGATGGGTTGAGCGAGATTTTTAAGGCGGAGGGGGCTATCTCCTATTCCGGTGCGGAATTAGACGTTAAAACCGCTCCCTGCATAAGAGAGGCATTGGCCAAGAGAGCTTTAGACGGAATATACGGATATACAAAAGCAGATAATAAATATATGCAGGCTGTCATAGGTTGGATGAAAATGTGCAGGGACTGGGACGTTGACGAGGAGTGGATAGTTCCGTCCTATGGCACGATGCAGGCCATATGTACAGCGATCAGGGCCTTTACTGATGTGGGAGACGGAATAATTATTCAGCCCCCGGTATATCTGCTTTATTCAAGAGATATTGAAAGAACGGGCAGGAGAGTTGTCAACAATCCGCTTATCTACGATAATGGTGTGTATTCAATGGACTTTGACGGACTTGAAAAACTTATGTCAGAGGCCGGGAACAGGCTGATGGTTTTGGGCAACCCACATAACCCGATAATGGACGTCTGGGAGGACGAAACACTGAAAAGAGTCGCGGAATTGGCTGAAAAATACGGTGTAATCGTAGTTAGCGACGAGATATTTGCCGAGCATACATATATTGGGCCTATAACACCATATGCAAAGTTTGGTGCAAGCCACTGCATTGTGACTACTTCTCTCGGAAAGGCGTTCAACTTTACGGGATCAAGCCACGCCAACGCCATAATTCCGAACAAAAAGATAAGAGAGGCGTATATAAGACAGAGGGATTCCGACCATTACGGCAGTATTGACCCGTTTATATATACGGCTCTTACGGCGGCCTACAGCAAAGAGGGCAAGGAATGGATAGACGCGCTTTTGGAATATTCAGCGGAGAATGAGAAAGCCGTAAGAAGGTTTTTCACCGAAAATTTCCCCGATGTGACTATTTGCAGACATAGGGCCGGAACCCTTATTTGGATAGACCTGAGGAGCTTTGGCATGGACGAGGGGTCGCTGCAAAAATTCTTACAGGAGGAAGCTCTGCTTTTGACTGATACCGGAAGCATATATGGCCAGGGCGGCGAATGTTTTATAAGAATGGAGATAGGAACTCCGAGAGATATTCTTATAAAGGCGCTGGAAAGACTCCGTGAAGCGGCAAAACACAGGAACCTAATTAAGTGATAAACCGGTTGGTTTATATATTTTAAATTATAGGAGGAAAACAAAATGAAGAAATTCACAAAATTTTTAGCTTGCGGCCTTTGCCTTACAGCGCTTGCCGTAACGGGATGCTCATCATCAAGCAGTGAGACGCAGGAATCCGCTGAGGAAGAGACCCAGGAGACGGAAGCGGAAGTGATCAAAGTCGGAATGATGGCTACACTCAAGCCTTTCGTTTACACAGACGATAACGATGAGATAGTAGGCTTTGACATTGACATGATGAATGCTATTGATGAAAGGCTTCCACAGTATACATTTGAATATCAGGATCTTCAGTTCTCGGCTCTTTTTGTATCTCTCCAGACAGGCGATGTTGATATGCTCACAGGAACAATCGGAAGAACGGCCGAAAGAGAGGCTGAGTACATTGTTCCTTCGATCAACTCAGGCTCAGGAGACAGCAGCCTTGTAGTTCTTGATACAGATACGGAGACACATACATTCGATGATCTTGGCGGAAAGAAAGTGCCTATGGACCCGGGCCGTTTTGAGTATGGCGAAATGATTGCCTATAATGAGGCCAATCCGGATAACGCTATGGAGATCGTAGAAATGTCGGACGTAACACAGGCTGAGTCAATGAGAATGGTTGCGGACGGACGCGCTGATGCCGCTATCGTTTACCGCACATCATATGATGAGATCCAGGACGAGCTTGGTCTTCCTGTTCGTATGGACGATGCAATTGTCGTAAGACAGTATTACTGCCAGCTTATCAATACTGAAAGAACAGAGTTTGCCGAGGCTTATGAAGCTGCTCTTCAGGAGGTTATTGACGACGGTACACTTTCCGAACTTTCAATGAAATGGTTAGGCTACGATATGTTCGCAGAATAAAGCCATGCATCTATGAACTTAAATTGCCATTAGGGAATTTATTCACTTAATGGCAATTTAAAGTTCATAGATATAGGGCGCAGCC
>CAZBNY010000114.1:0-6450 GCA_964493235.1 uncultured Lachnospiraceae bacterium | reverse complement strand
TGCGACATTGTGCCTTGGCGTATTCGCTGGCTGCTCAAGCAGCTCAAGTGATTCATCAAGCGATGCCGAGCAGGAAGAGGATAGCGGAGAAGAAGCTTCTACTGATCCTGTATACTTTGCTTGGTACGGACCTATGACAGGTGACAGCAAACAGTACGGCGACACAGAGAAATGGGCAGTAGAGTACGCGGTAAACAAGGTAAACGAAGAGTGGGGCGGCCTTCTTGGAGGACGTGAGCTTGTTGTTGACTTCTACGATGACAAGAACGATGCGAAAGAGGCTGTAACGATCGCTAATAAGATTATCGGCGATGAGAAATACACAGCTGTTATCGGCGGCTTCGGTTCAACACCTTCAATGGCTGCCGCAGCTCTTTATCAAGAGGCTCAGATCGTAAACTATTCACCTACATCATCACATGCTGACTTCTCATCAATTGGTGATTTCATTTTCAGAAATACACCTACACAGGCTCTTGAGACAACAGCATATGCTGACTATGTTTACACAGATCTTGGTATCCAGACAGTTTGTATCCTCAACGTTAACGACGACTGGGGCAACAACATTGCCAATATCTTCACAGAGAGATATGAGGAGCTCGGCGGAACAGTTCTTAACACAGAATCATATCTTCCTAACCAGACAACAGACTTCACACCGATGATATCAAAGGCTAAATCATTAAATCCCGAAGCATTCTTCCCTGTAGCTTACTATCAGGATTCTGCTAACATCATTAAGCAGGCTGACGGTCTTGACTGGCACCCTCAGTTCATCCTTTCAAGCTCAACACTTAAGCAGGAGCTTCTTGACCTTGCCGGTGATCTTGCAAACGGATGCTTACTTATGAACTGCTACACACCTGACATCGACACAGAAGCTTTCAAAGAAGTTATCGGAGCTTATGAGGCTGATACGGGCAAAAGCGGAGACGCTTTCGTAATGCAGACATACGACGTAGTAATGCAGCTCGCAACAGCAGTAGAAGAGGCTGGCTCGTCTGATCCCGTTGCTGTAAGAGACGTTTTGGATGGAATGACATACGAAGCTCTTGCTGGTGAGTACACAATGAACGAAGTCGGCGACGCTGTTAGACCTTTACAGCCTATCAGAGTTATTGACGGCGCTTTCGTTAACATCTCTAACGGAGATCCTTCGGCTGAATAATATATTTACATAAATATATTTAAAAATTGATAAAAAAAGGGCGGTTCGCAAGAACCGCTCCTTTTATATATTTTAGAATATTTTTAATCAGCAAATTTTGCCGCATGGTCGCTGACGCCCTTGCTTATTATGCGGCCCTTTTCACGAATGAAGGCGTAAAGACCGTTGTCAAAGCCTTCTGTAGGATATTTTGAGAATATTTTGACTATTTTTTCCTCGATTTCACCGTGGAACACCGTTAAAGCCTTTTCCAGTATTCCGCCCTTTGTGGCGTGGCATGAATTATTGTAGCTTATCTCGTCGGCGGTAAGGAGCTGGGCCGACTGGAGGAATATATCTATCTGGGGTATGAGTATGTCTCTGCCCAGGTTTTCCGCCATACCGTTTTCCTTATAATGATCAAGCATTCCGTAAAACCATTCTGAAATAAAACGGTCAAGCGTTTTGTTGAGTTTCTCATCATTCAAAGGAGAGCAGGGCAAAGCGTCAGGAATATGCCTGCCATTGCTGTTGTTGAAGGCATACCTCATCGCCGAACCTATCTCAGAGAAGGAAAGATCAACACCGGCCCTTGCAAGGCCATTACTTATTGCCATAGCCAGCTCCTCTGAAACATGGCTGCTTACAAACCCACCGAGCATCGTATTGAAATTATCAGCGGGAACTGTGAGAGTATAGCCTATAGGCGAAAAGAAATCAACCAGGCGGTCATAATTATCTTTGGGCCACAGGCGTTCCTTAGGAAAGTTGAATATAGTATAGCTTTCCTGAGAAATATCCCTGTCCTTAAGCTTTGCCGCCATATTAGGAAGAATATTTACAACGTTTATATCGTACCCTATCGTATCGAGGTAAAACCTGCCGTCGGGGTTAGGCGGAAAGGCGTACAGATCAGGAAGCGGCTGTCCCTTCTCCCTGAGTGAGGAATAATAGGGCGCAAGTATATCCTTAGCCATAGCCTTTGCGGCAGAGGGCGGTGGCGCGAAAAAAATTATGTCAGGCTTAAAGCCCTCAAGCATACTGTAGTATTCCTGACATTGTACGGGGAATCCCATAGCTCTTGACTTTTTTTCAACCGTTGACGCCGTGGCTGTGGCGGCCGTTATGTTTTTGCTTAGATCTTCACCTATGACATGGTGATAGCATGGCTTTAGATAGCTCATCAGAAAACCCATGCCGATTATAGCGATCCTTGGCGAATTTGACATATTTTTTACCTCCTTAAGGTTTAAATTATATATTATACTATAACATACCAGGAGGACTTTTGACGAGTGTATTAATTTGAACGTGTAAAATAATTTAAATGGAATTAAAACTTAAAAATTTATAAAATATGTGGAGAAATTTTGCCGACTATGATATACTTAACCTATTAAATTGTGTATTTTGAGGTGAATGGCAAAATGGCTGAAAAAAATCGTGTACAGGTTATGATAGAGGGCAAGCTTATGACTCTGGTCGGCACGGAAAGTCCGGAATATATGAAAAGCGTAGCCGAGTACATAGAAGAAAAGAATAAAGAGCTTCGTTCAGGTGAAAACGGAAAAAGAATGAATGTCGCCATGGCTTCCATACTCACTTCAATAAATGTCGCCGATGACTATTTCAAGGAGAAGCAAAGGAAAGAAGAACTTGAAAGTGAAGTGGACAGGCTAAGGGGGAAACTTGCCGATACTGAAAGCGAGCTTGATGAGGCAAGAAAGGAAATAGAACAGCTTAACCGTGATATTTATATTTTAAAGGACGATATGAATATGCTGGCGGAGGAAAAGGCACAGGTCGAGGACCAGCTTGACGAATATTTTGTCGCTTTGGACGCGAGTAAAAATATCACACATAAAAACAGAAACAGACAGTGAACATAAGGGCGGGGGTTAACGTGTTCTTGGATATATGATTTTAATGAACACAGCTTTGACCTCGCCCTATTTAAATGTTTTGGAGGAATATCATATGCTTAAACCGGAACTTCTTTCGCCCTGCGGTACAATGGAATCGCTGAAAGCAGCGGTAAACAACGGAGCGGACGCTGTATATCTCGGTGGAAAGGATTTCAGCGCGCGGCGTTACGCGGGCAATTTTTCTACAGAAGAAATAGATGAGGCCTGCGCGTATTGTCATGTCAGGGGTGTGAAGGTATATGTGACAGTAAATACACTCTATAAGGACAGCGAGCTTAAAAAATTTATAGATTTTGTAAAACAGCTCTATATGATAGGCGTTGACGCTCTGATCGTGCAGGATACCGGAGCGGCGAATGTCATTAAAAGATCATTTCCCGATATGAAGGTGAACGCCAGCACCCAGCTTACGGCAAATACCGTTGAGGACGTGAACTTTCTCTATAAAAACGGCTTTGATAAGGTGATATTGAGCAGGGAGCTTTCAATAGATGAGATAAGAAAAATAAGACAAAACACCGACGCCGAAATAGAATGCTTTGTACACGGCGCCCTTTGCGTATCATATTCGGGCCAGTGTATAATGAGCAGTATTTTAGGAGGCAGAAGCGGAAACAGAGGTTGCTGCGCCCAGACCTGCCGACTTCCTTATACGCTTTATAAGGAATATGACAAGGTATATGAGGGCTACCTTATGAGTCCCAAGGATATTGAGACGCTTGAGATACTTCCGCAGCTTATTGAGGCCGGTATTGATTCGTTTAAAATAGAGGGAAGAATGAAAAATCCTGAGTATGTTGCTGGAGTTACCGGCATATACAGGAAATATATAGATATGTATTATGCCGGCCCGGAGAATTATAAGGTCGATAAAAACGATATAAAAATACTCCTTCAACTTTTCAACAGGGGAGGATTTACCAACGGCTACTTCACTACGCCTGCCGGAAGCGACATGATGAGTGTTGAAAGGCCAAAGGCATGGGGCCTTAAGACGGGCATAGTAGACGTATATGATACAAAATACGGACGCGCTTCCATAAGGACAAGGGAACCGCTTGTTCCGGGCGACGGAATTGAGGTCTGGACAAAGGAGGAGCCGCATGCCGGCTGTGGAATTTCCAAGCCGTCAAGGGCCGGACAGGTCATAAGCGTAATGATAAAGGGTGACATAGCTAAAAACGATGTTGTCTATAAAACCCATGATAAGGCTCTTATGGACGCTATGAAGAAAACCTATGAGAAGGACACAAGAAAAACTCCGATCTACGGCAAGCTGACGGTAAAGGAGGGACAGCCCTCCGTACTTATGCTGTGGCTGGATAAGGGAGTCAGCGTATCTGCCGAGGGACCTGTACCGGAAAAGGCTTCTAACAGGCCGATGACCCAAGAGGTACTCTCAAAACAGATAGGCAAGATGGGTTCAACTCCATTTGAGCTTAAAAAGCTGGACATTGTCCTTGACGACGGAATATATATCGACATAAGATCCCTCAACGAGCTTAGAAGGAACGCCTGCGAGAGGCTGGAAGAAAAGCTTGTGTCAAAAAACAAACATGGTGAACCTGAATTTGTGGCCTTTCCTGAAACAAGTGTAAGCGGAGTCAAGAGAAACAAAAAGCTGAACGTAAAGGTCAAGGATATGGGGCAGTTCAATGCCGCGGTGTCCTGCGATGGGGTAGATACCATATATTTTGAGTTTTGCGAGGACTTTGAGGATAACTTTGAGTTTATTATAAACAGAGCGCATGAGAATGGGGTCAAAATATTCGCGGCGTTCCCAAGAATATACAGGGAAAATACGAAGGAAATATACGGCGAGTTTGTTTCAAAGCTGGCTAACAGTATGATCGACGGGTTTTTAGTGACTTCTGTAGGCCAGTTCGATACTGTAAGGATGATGGGCAAAGAGATCGCCGTAGATTATAATATGAACGTATTCAACAATGAGGCCGTTGAGTTCTATAAGCACAGGGGCGCCGGAAGAATTACAATGTCTGTCGAAATGAATGTAAAGGAGCTGAATACAGCGGCTGATGACGACTGCGAAATGGTGGTTTACGGCTATCTGCCGCTTATGACAACAGTACAATGTCCTATAGGAAATTATTCAGGCGGAAAAACCGCGGGAATATACTGTTCAGAGCGCTTTTCAGAGGCCGGATATGCGCTTAAGGACAGGAAGGACGTGGCTTTTCCCTTGCTTCCGGACTGCCGTCAGTGTGTCTGCCAGATACTTAACAGTAAGCCGCTCTTTACACTTAAGTTTTATGATGAGATACTTGAAACGCCGGCGGGATATGTCCGTCTTGACTTCACTAGAGAGACGCCGAGTGAGACATCGGAAATAATAAGGGCATATTCTGAGGCTACCTCGGACCCTAAACGTCAGGGACAGGCCGCCAGGGCGCTTATTAATAAAATGTCTAAAAGGGCTGTGACAAAGGGGCATTTTTTCAGAGGAGTTGAGTAATAGCTCAATGTTTGAATTTTTAATTTTGATCAGCAGATATCTGTTTGTTGCGTATATCGCTGTATTTGTTTTCTGGGGATTGATATATGTCATTGACGAAAGACAGAATAATCAGCAAAGATTGACAAGGGCAATATCGATACAGAAAACGATGATAGTGCTTACGCATATTACAGGCTATGCCATTCTTGCGTGGAACAGGAACGAAAATTCAATAAATATGCCGGTCATAATATACGGGGCGGCAGCGTTGGTATATATTTTTCTGTCCTCGTTTCTTCTGGGAAAGGTATATAAGCATGGGTGCCCTCTAATATGGAACTGTATGTATTTCCTTATGGATTCAGGACTTATAATGCTGCAAAGGCTTAATCCGACCTTGGCCGGCAAACAGCTTGTCTGGATGACGGTAAGCGCGGCAATGATAATGCTGATACCTATAATATTGAAGATAATACCAAAGCTTGAGAAGTTTGAGATATTCTATGTGGTATTGGCTATAGTGCTTATACTCTTGACATTTGTGTTTGGGGACGAGGAAAACGGCTCGCTCAACTGGATAAAGATAAAAAATATAGGCTTCCAGCCTTCGGAAATAGTAAAGTTTCTGTTTCTGCTATATATAGCCTGTGTTTTCAGAAAGCCATTGGATTTTAAAAAGCTGTGCATAGTTACAGGCTTCGCGGCATTTATAGTGCTGTGTCTTGTTCTTCAGAAGGATCTGGGCGGAGCGCTCATATTCTTTGTAACATATATGCTTCTGCTTTACATAACTACAAGCAATGCACTGCTTCTGCTGGCCGGTTTTGGTAGCATGGGGCTGGCGTCGCTGCTCGCCTACAGGCTGTTTAACCACGTGAGAGTCCGTGTATCGACATGGATCGATCCGTGGACTGACGCCG
>CAZBNY010000113.1:0-6482 GCA_964493235.1 uncultured Lachnospiraceae bacterium | reverse complement strand
GTCACTTCCCGGCTATCAACTGGCTTACAAGCTATTCGCTTTATCAGGATAAGGTAGACGCTTGGGCGGATAAACACGTAAACGAAAACTTCTCCGAGCAGAGGACCGAAGCCATGAAGCTGCTTCAGCTGGAGGCAGAGCTTCAGGAAATTGTACAGCTTGTCGGCGTTGATTCGCTTTCAGCTCACGACAGACTTATACTTGAGGTATCACGCTCTATCCGTGAGGACTTCCTGCATCAGAACTCCTTCCACGACGTAGATACATTCACGTCTCTGCTTAAGCAATACAGGCTGCTCGAGCTTATTCTTCACTTCTATCATAAGGCAGGAAAGGCCATCGATGAGGGAGTAGGCATACTTAAGCTCATACAGATACCTGCGCTTGAGAGAGTAGGACGTGCTAAATATGTAAGAGAAAGAAACGTAACCAAAGAATATGATGAGATCCTTGCTGATATCGACTCACAGATCGATGATCTTATAAGAGAGGGGGCTGAGGAATTATGATAAAAGAATACAGATCTATTCAGGAAGTAGCCGGCCCTCTTATGCTTGTAACAGGAGTAGAAGGCGTTACCTATGATGAGCTTGGAGAGATCGAGCTTGTTAACGGTGAGACAAGACGCTGCAAGGTCCTTGAGGTAAACGGAGATTCGGCGCTCGTACAGCTTTTTGAGAGTTCAACAGGTATTAACCTTGCTGAAAGTAAGGTAAGATTTTTAGGTAAGTCCCTTGATTTTGGCGTATCGCCGGACATACTCGGACGAGTTTTCAACGGCATGGGTAAGCCAATTGACGGCGGTCCCGAAATAATTCCCGAAAAGAGAATGGATATCAACGGCGCGCCCATCAATCCGGCCGCCAGAGAATATCCGGCCGAGTTCATTCAGACAGGCGTTTCGGCCATCGACGGACTTAACACACTGGTTAGGGGACAGAAGCTCCCCATATTCTCATGCTCAGGTCTGCCGCATTCACAGCTTGCCGTACAGATCGCCCGTCAGGCTAAGGTTAGAAACTCGGATTCTAAATTCGCCGTTGTTTTCGCCGCTGTCGGCATAACCTTTGAGGATGCGGAGTTCTTCATCGAGGACTTCAGAAAGACAGGAGCTATCGACCGTTCGGTCGTATTCGTAAACCTTGCCAACGACCCCGCCGTTGAGCGTATATCGACTCCACGTATGGCGCTTACCGCCGCAGAGTATCTTGCCTTTGAGCAGGATATGCACGTACTTGTAATCATCACCGATATTACAAACTACGCCGAGGCGCTGCGTGAGATCTCGGCCGCCAAGAAGGAGGTCCCTGGCCGTAGAGGTTATCCAGGATATCTTTACACAGACCTTGCGACAATGTATGAGAGAGCCGGTAAGATAAAGGGCAAGGAGGGCTCGATCACAATGATCCCTATCCTTACGATGCCCGAGGACGATAAGACACATCCTATCCCCGACCTTACGGGATATATCACAGAGGGACAGATCATTCTTTCCCGTGACCTGTACAAGAAGGGCGTTCAGCCGCCTATAAATGTACTTCCTTCGCTTTCACGTCTGAAGGATAAGGGTATCGGAAAGGGCAGGACAAGAGAGGATCACGCTGATACGATGAACCAGCTTTTCGCGGCTTATTCAAGAGGTAAGGACGCCAAGGAGCTTATGGCTATCCTCGGTGAGTCGGCGCTTTCCGAAATTGATAAGCTGTATGCTAAATTTGCTGACGAGTTTGAGAAGGAATATGTATCTCAGGGCTTCACGACAGAACGTTCGATCGAGGAAACGCTCGACATCGGTTGGAAGTTGCTGAGAATGCTTCCTAAGAGTGAGCTTAAGAGAATAAGCGACGAACATCTTGACAAGTATTATTCGGTAAACGAATAAGCTATCGCTTTTTTGAAAGGAGTGATAAACTTTGGCAAGATTGAATGTAAATCCTACCAGAATGGAGCAGGCGAGGCTTAAAAAGCTTCTCGCCACGGCCACAAGGGGACATAAGCTCCTTAAGGATAAGCTTGACGAGCTTATGAAGCAGTTCCTTGACATAGTAAGAGAGAACAAAAAGCTGCGTGAGGAGGCCGAGGCGTCGCTGAATGAGGCTTATAAAAGCTTTATTATCGCCAGAGCGGTAATGAATGAGGAATATATGGGCGAGGCTCTTATGATGCCGGGAAAATCCGTAGAGGTTTCCGTAAGTGAGAAAAATATAATGAGTGTCCATGTTCCGAACTTCAGCTTCAGCACCGACGATAACGAGAAATCCGATGTATGTCCTTACGGCTATGCCTTCACGTCGGCGGAGCTTGACAGCGCTGTTGAGGCGTTTTCGGCGGCTATGGAGCCGCTGCTCAGACTGGCGGAAAGCGAAAAGAGCGCACAGCTTTTGGCTCAGGAGATCGAGAAAACAAGACGCCGTGTTAACGCTCTTGAAAACGTAATGATCCCCAACTATGAGGAAACTATCAGATATATCAGAATGAAGCTCGAGGAAAACGAAAGAGCCTCGACAACAAGAATGATGAAGGTAAAAGACATGATAGCACAAAAGGCTATTGAGGAAAGGAAAAAGCAGGACGAGATACAGTTTGCGAAGGCTGAAAAGAATGCTGTTTCATAAATAGACCTTCTTATAAAAAACGGGTTTCATAAGGAACGTCCGAAAAAGAAAACGTAGAAATAATTAAAAGTCCTGAATAGTGGGAGCGCAAGGCAAAAAACGCAGCCGTGCCGGATTTGGCACGGCGAGGCTTTTTAACGCAGCGGCCGACATTCAGGGCTTTTTAGTATCTATGGTTTCTTATGAGAATGCGACATAAAGAAATCCGTTGTTTTTTTGCGCCGAAAGGGGTACTTTAGTGGACAAGACACCCGTTCAATGGTTGGCTTGGATTCATTAAAATCAGGCTCAAGTATAAAAGAGGTGTAAACAATAGTCTCATCGTCTTTATGCCGTGAGAGCCATTTTTGCCGCTTAGAGCCGCTTTGCCTGTGTCCTTAAGGGAACATTTCTTTATATTCTGTTATATAGACTTATTATCCGCGCCCAGATCGACGAACCGGCGACATCCATATGGAGCAACTCCGGCGGCGCTTTGGACGGCTGTCACTGCCGCTGTTGAGGCGTCGGCATATATTCCTGTCGTCTCAACGGGAGGTATAAAATCACAGGCGGCGGATATTACGCCCAAAAACTGCTGTAGATTGGCCACATCGCTGTTTTCCAGTCCTGGCGAAAGCACATATCCGGGATAGATTTGAAAATAGCCCTGACGGTACTTCGGCTCCTGCTGGGCCGAAATGTTTTGCCGCCGGATAGAATAGCGGTACATAATCACACTTTCTCCCTTGATATTTCATAATATTCCAAAAAGCTCAAAATTGCGGCAAATCCGAAAAAAATTTCATTAAAATTTAAGAATTTTATAATTGTTTATAAAATATTCCGATGTTATAATCTTATCGTAACAGTTAGGATACGTTAATAAGTTTGGAGGAGATAAAAATGGATAAGGCAAAGTTAAAAAGCTTTCTTCTGAATGTTCTTGCTCTGGGTACAATGGCGCTCATTTCTATCTCACAGATAGCATACGCTGCTCCGGTATAAGATAAGCTTTTATATAACGCGACGGTGAATGGGGTTAAGAGCGAAAATCCGGTTTATGAAAACACCGATGGCGTTCTTATGTGCCTTGCAAGTGAGATAAGCGGTATTTTTGGATATACCGTTGAGTGGAACACTGAGGAAAGCTCATGTCTTGCGGGTTCTGAAACCGTTCCCGGCGTTAAATACTATATCGGTGAGGACAGGTACATATATGGTGCCGACGTTGCAGGAGAGCTTGGAACGGCTCATGAGCTTACGGAGTGACTTTCATATGTTCAGGCTGATTTTTTTAGCGTTTTTTCGCTTAAGATAGGAAAGGCGGAAAAAACGGTTTTGATTACAACCACTTAAAATAACGAGATGGAACCTATCCATGTAAAAATCGGCGAACCCTTTGAAATAATTCTTGAGGAGAACCCCTCGACCGGCTTTGACTGGACTGTTGAGAAGGACGATGCAATGGAGTTTGTAGACACAAAGCGTATTGAGACGGTACGGTCGATGCTGTACCGGCGCTCCCAATTCTGTAGCGTGGACATATAAATGCGATGTTCCCGTGGGAGTATACGATCAAATGCACATATGAGAGAAGTCTTGAGGGAAACAGCGTGGTAAATACAATTGAATTCAAAGTTATAGTTGAGTAAAAGCCAAATGGCCCCATATTCGTGGGGCTTTTTTTATTGCGGATTCTATCCAAGCGGCGAAGGGAAAACGGCAAGGCCCCGCAAAAAAAGGACGCTCAAGTCAAGCGATAACGGATACAGAAAACATTTATAAAAAGCAACTCCCGCGATCAAAGCACTATGTTTTCTTATGGCACCGGCCATTATACCCAGTCAAGGCCGACGCCTTTCGTCAAGATCAGTTTTTACGAGTATAAAGAGAGGTCAACAGGGTTCATTGTATTTGTGCCGTGAGATTTTCCTCAGACGTGTACGGAAACCGTTTATAAAAAGAACCGCGATTTAAAAAAAGCTTGTTATTGTCGATTTTGGCGATATGTGTTAAACTGTTTTTTGTATATAAAATCGAAAGGGAAGAAACCAATGAAAACAGAAAGAAACTTTCCAAAAATCACTTTGACGGATAAGGCCGTAAGATCGCTTAAGGGTGGGCATCCGTGGGTGTTCGCCGATGAAATAGTCGCTCTCGAGGGAGAATATGAGAACGGTGATCTTGTGGACGTATTTTCACGCAAAAACCGCTATATGGGCACCGGCTTCATAAACGATAACTCAAAAATAAGGGTACGTGTCATTTCCAAAAACGCTAATGATAAATTTGACTCAGTCTTTTGGGAGCGCAGAATACGATACGCCATTGAGTATAGGAAAACTGTAATGGGCAGCGATTTTGACTGCTGTCGTCTGATATTCGGGGAGGCTGACCGGTTTCCGGGCCTTACTGTGGACAGGTTCGGAAGTGTGCTTGTGACCCAGTGCCTTAGCCTTGGCATGGACAGGCTGAAGGATATGATATTTATGACGATCATAGATGTACTGCGGGAAATGGGCGAAAAAATAGACGTGCTATACGAAAGAAATGATGTAAAGATACGTGAGAAGGAAGGCATGGAGGAGTATAAAGCCTTCTATGAGTACGACGGTCTCAGAACAGATACCGACGGCAAAACCATTATCACCGAAAACGGCATAAAGTACAATGTGGATTACATAAACGGGCAGAAAACGGGATTTTTTCTCGACCAGAAATATAATAGACTGGCTGCCGCGAGGATAGCCAAGGACAGAAGGGTTTTGGACTGCTTTACCCATACGGGAGCCTTTGCCCTCAACTGCGCCGCGGCCGGAGCTAAGATGGTCACGGCAGTAGATGTGTCAAAGGACGCCATTGAGATGACTAAGAGTAACGCGTCTCTTAACGGCTTTGAAAATATGTCCTTTGAGTGCGCCGACGTGTTTGACCTTCTGACAAAAATGGCCGAAAGCGGAAAATGTCCCTATGACTATATAATACTTGACCCGCCGGCCTTTACCAAAAGCTCGGCCACGGTCAAAAACGCCGAGAGGGGTTATAAAGAGATAAACATGAAGGCCATGAAGCTGCTCCCCAGGGGAGGGTATCTTGCCACCTGCTCCTGCTCACACTTTATGAGGGACGAGCTTTTCAGAAAGATGCTCCTTTCCGCCGCGGCAGACGCAGGCGTAGAGCTTAGGCAGATCGAGGCCAGACAGCAGTCGCCTGACCACCCGATACTTTGGAATGTGCCGGAAACCGATTATCTTAAGTTTTATATTTTCCAGGTTGTTTAAGCGGCTCCATACGAATGATTTTTGTAAGATTTTAATAAATTTTGTTTAAAGTTCTTGTTTAATTTGTTTATTGGGCATATTGGCTTAAATTGAGGCGAATGTTAAAATAAAGACTGTAAAAAAGAGTTCTCCGTAACTGACGGATACATGGGCATAACCATGAGGGAGCGGGGAATATAGGCTTTTGCCGACCGTCTGGGCAGTTTTATCAATAAAGAAGGGATAAGACTGTCCTTTTTTATTTGTGTGAGCGGGGTCTGGTCCCATGTCACACAATAACTAATTTCCATTTTCTATATTAATTTCCGGAGGTAGATTTTATGAAAAAGGTAGCTATTATTATGGGCAGCGACAGCGATCTGCCTGTTGTCTCCAAGGCTTTTGACAAGCTGGACGCTTACGGAGTGCCATACGAGGTACATGTTTATTCGGCGCACAGGACGCCTGATGAAGCGAAGAAATTCACTGAAAACGCTGAGGAAAACGGATTTGGGGTAATAATCGCGGCGGCCGGCATGGCGGCGCATCTTGCCGGGGCCATAGCCGCCAACACTACACTTCCGGTTATCGGGATACCTGTAAAGGGCGGAGCGATTGACGGGCT
>CAZBNY010000112.1:0-6507 GCA_964493235.1 uncultured Lachnospiraceae bacterium | reverse complement strand
ACAACAAATCCGAACCCGTCCCCGATGGGGATTAAGTTCGGATTATGTTGCTTTGATGGAGACAATGGGATTCGAACCCATGACCTCTTGAATGCCATTCAAGCGCTCTCCCAACTGAGCTATGCCCCCTTTTTTAAATGGAGACGAAGAGGATCGAACTCTCGACCTTACGGATGCGAACCGTACGCTCTCCCATCTGAGCTACGTCCCCACATCGTCTCCATTATAGAACAAAAGTATATTCAAATCAATAAATTTTAAAAAAATTTTGACTTTTTTTGAAAGAAAAAGCAATAGAGCCAAATCTTTTACTTAAGGCTGCTTGACTTAAGAAAACAAAATTCGTATTTTTTAAATCAAACGCCGACGGAGACAGAAAACGTAAAAACAACCTGCTATCGAAGCGCTTTTTATACTTACGACACCGACAATTACGCCGCTTAAATGCTTTACTCGGCACCGAAAATCCTGTCAGCGTCATCAATAAAGCTCTCTATTATGGCTCTGTTTTACTCAAATTCAGGGTTTTAGCCTTGTCATTCAGCTCGGAAAGCCAGCTTCGGCCGTTTCAGCGGCTACATATGTAAATGACGCTTCCGCTCCGAATGCGGGCAGGCACATCATTCCGGTTAAAGACAAGGCGGTCAATTCCTTTTTTAATTTCGATATTCCTTTCTCAGACTATGTTTTAAGGACTGCTCGTTTTTTATTGAAAGAAAAGAGCAAATTGCCTTTGTCCTGAAAATTGCATTACCGATTTTTAACTTTAAGCCGGCGCAAATATCATAGTCGCCGAACTGATTTTTCGGCTAAAGTCCGTGAAACTGTTATTTTACAGGGCCGCTCTGTAAATGGAGATAATATCCTCCTTAGTCAGAGGGGCGTAACCCTTGGAGCAGCGCACCTTTATTTTTTCAGCCATAGTGTCAAAATGCGTATCATCGATACCTACCTCGCTGAGAGTGGAGGGGAGATCCATTCTCTTAAAGAAATCGCGGGTGCGGGCAATGGCCTCCTTAGCCGTTGTCATATCGTCCTGATTTTTGTCTATTTCCCATACATTGCGTCCATACTCGGCAAATTTTGCCGCCGTGTTCTCGTTAAGGGCGAAATCCATCCAGAAGGGCGTCAGTATAGCCAGACCCTCGCCGTGAGTAATGTCATAGAAGGCTGAAAGCTCATGCTCCATAGGGTGAACGCACCATTCCACCTCGGCGCCGCAGCTTAAGAGGCCGTTGATTGCAAAGCTGCCGGCCCACATAAGGTTGGCTCTCGCTTCGTAGTTTGAGGGGTCCTTGAGGGCAATGGGGCCGTATTTGATAAGGGTCCTGAGTATGCTCTCGCAGAAGCTCGCCTGCATATACGCGCCTTCTACTCTTGTAAAGTAGTTCTCGAGAGTATGGCTCATAATGTCAGCCGTTCCCGCCGATGTCTGCTTAGGAGAAACAGTATATGTGTATTCGGGATCGAGGATGGACATTTTGGGTTTAAGCAGGTCAGAGGACGTGCCCCATTTCTCGTTTTTTACCATATCGGAAATTACGGCAAATTTATCCATTTCCGAGCCCGTAGCCGAAAGCGTGAGTACAGAATATATGGGCAGCACAGCCTTGATAAGTCCGCCGTTTAAAACAAGGTCCCACGCGTCGCCGTCGTATTTTGCCGCCGCGGCAACGACCTTGGCGCAGTCTATCGTGCTTCCGCCGCCTATGGCAAGCACCATGTCTATTCCCTCGGCCCTGCACATTTCAGCGCCCCTGCGCACAGTCTCGATACGGGGGTTAGGTTCAACGCCTGACAGCTCATAAACCTTGAGGCCGTTTTCTTTCAGAATATTCATAGCGGTGTCATAAAGACCGTTTTTCTTAATGCTTCCGCCGCCGTAGACCATCAGCACCTTGCTTCCGCTTTCCTTAAGCTCCGCCAGATGCTTTATCTGACCCTTGCCAAAATGTATCTTAGTCGGTACAAAGTAGGTAAAATTATTCATATATGCTCCTCCTTTTGTTTAAGCTAAAGGCCTGTTTAAGGCCGTTCCAACAGCTTAATTATAGCTTTAATCACTTCAAAAGTCTATAGTAAAACGCCGTGTCGCGGTCTGTAATTCACGCAGGCCGGAAAGTTGGGGCATAGGAAAACATAAAAACAACGGGTCCCTATGCCATAAATGCCATAAAGCCCGTTATTCATACATTTGTCTATACTTATCAGGATCCTGACAAAGGAGAACCTCAACTCTGTCGGAATTTATCGCGTGATACGCTGCCTTAGTCGTCCGGTATATCGTCCGAAAAATCCTCGTCTACCCATATGTCGTCGTTATCGTCGGGGAATTCCGGTGAGCCGTGGGGATATTTTTCACGGTATTTTCTGTTGACGGCCTCGGAAACAAACAGCTTGACGGAGGCCAGTACAGGCACTCCGAGGAACATTCCGAAAGCTCCTCCGAAATACGCACCTATAGAAATGGCGAGCAGTACCTCCAGCGGAGTAAGTCCCGTCGGGTCGCCCAAAAGCCGTGGGCATATAAGATAGTTGTCGATTTGTTGGATCACAAGTATATAAATAAGGAGCCAGACGGCCTTTATCGGGTCAACCAAAAGCACGATAAACACAGCGGGGATAGTTCCGAGAAACGGGCCGACATATGGTATCATGTTCGTTATTCCGATGACCACGCTTATGACAAGGGCGTAGGGAATGCGCAAAATGACCATGCCGATAAAGCACATCGCGCCCAGAGCCACGGCGTCAAGCAGCTTTCCAAGCACAAAGTTCTGAAAAATCACGTTTACCCTCTGCATATTACGTATGAAGCGCTCCGCCGTGCCTTCTTTAAAGGCGGCCAGACAGAACTTTTTGCCCTGAGCGGCCAGATCCTCCTTTGTGGAAAGCATATAGAAGCTTATGATTATTCCGATAATAAAATTAAGCACAGTCCTGACAACGCTGAAGGTCCCGCTGACAAAGCGTGAAAAGCCGCCGCCGGCAAAGGTCTGCTCGACAAGCTCAGGCAGGCTGTTTATCTGCGTCTGTATCGGCAGGGCGACAGCGTTGATGGAATTCATTATAGTGTCCCTTGTCTCGCTGTCAAGGCCGGAAAGAAGCTTGGGAAGGCTGTCCATAAGGTTCTCCATGTTTTGCGGCAGCGCGACAATAAGGGCGTTGAAGCTTTTGAGAACCGTCGGCACCATGTATATCATCAGCCATATGAAACAGCCGATAAATACGGCGTATGTGATCAGAATAGTTATGTTTCTTAATAGTTTAGGCCGCTTGCCAAGACGGCTGAAGCGCACACCGATAAGCTTTTCCAGAAAATTGACAATAGGCGTGAAAAAGAAGGCTATGAAAAATCCGTATATAAACGTGATAAGCATATCCCCAACAGCGCTGAAAAAGCCCGACACCGTGCTGAAAAAGCCGTAGGCGTTGTCAAGAAACTTCGACAGGATAATACAGGCGGCAAGAACAGCAAAGCTGTAGAGCGAAATTTTCAGATATTTTTTGTCAAACTTTGATATTTTCAAGAAATCACCTCTCTATAAAATTATTTTAGCATATGGTTTTTTATTTTGCTATAGGTTCGCGTATAAGTTGAATTAAATATTTCTTAAGTTTTCATGTGATCTCTTAATGTGAAAACCTTATGATTTTCTTAAACTATTCTTAATCCGATTGACTAAGCCGAGGCCGGGACTTTATACTTAAAGTAAATATATGACAGGAGGTTTTGCCCTATGGCAGACGAACAGATGATACGGTCCTTCGCCGAGGATTTCAAAAGGATAGAGGACGAGATCTCAAAGGACATAATCGGTCAGAAGGATATAATTCACAAGATAATCATTTCAATGATAGCCGACGGCAACGTACTGCTCGAGGGCCTGCCGGGAACAGGAAAGACCCAGCTTGTTAAAACTGTCGCCAGAGTAATGGACCTGAGCTTTTCAAGAATACAGTTCACTCCCGACCTTATGCCGGCCGACGTTACCGGTACAAACATGATGGACGCTGAAAGCGGAGCCGTGACCTTCAAAAAAGGGCCTGTTTTCGCCAACATCGTACTTGCCGACGAGATAAACCGAGCTACGCCAAAGACCCATTCGGCTTTGCTTGAGGCCATGCAGGAAAAGACCGTAACCGCCGGAAACACGACATATAAGCTGCCGGAGCCGTTCTTTGTGCTGGCAACGCAGAACCCGTTGGAACAGGAGGGCACATACCCTTTGCCGGAGGCTCAGCTTGACCGTTTTATATTTAAGCTGAACGTAAAGTTTCCGTCGGAGGACGAGCTGCTGGATATTGTAAACCTGACCACCGGCAAACGTGAGGCTCAGGCTGAAAGGCTCTTTGACGGCAATAAGATAAAGGAAATGAGAGACATAGCCATTGAGGTGCCTGTCGCGGACGCCGTTGCCAAATACGCTATGGACGTAATAATAAAGAGCCACCCCGAGCTGGATAAAAGTCCAGACGCGGTCAAAAAGTATGTGCGCTACGGCTCAAGTCCAAGAGGAGCGCAGGCCATAATAAGGACGGCAAGGATAAACGCGCTCTCGAAGGGACGCTACAACGTGTCCTACGAGGATATTAAGGACGTTGCCTGCGATGTGCTCAGACACAGGGTATTCCTGAACTTTGAGGCGCTTTCCGACGGGGTCAGGGTAGAGGATATAATTGATGAACTGCTTAAAGAGGAAGCCTGATTATGCTTAAGGATCTGCTTACAAACGAATATTTGTCAAGGCTTGAGGCGCTGGACATGGCGGTGAAAAAACGCCTTTCGTCGGTTTCCCCGGCGGGAGCGAGAAAGTCATCGGCCAAGGGCTCGTCATTGGAATTTTCGGATTTCAGGGATTACGCTCCGGGAGATGATTTGCGGCGTGTGGACTGGAACGGCTACGCCCGTTTCGGCAGGCTCTATACCAAGCTGTTCAACGAGGAAAGACAGGCTGTGCTTAACATTATTCTTGACGGCAGCGTGTCGATGCGGTTTTATACGGAAAAGTGGGACTATGCCCAGGCGTTTGCCGCGTCTATGGCATATATTGCGCTCAATAACGCCGATCTCGTGAATATATTTATAGCGAACGGCGGCGGAATAGATAAATGCACCGCCTTGTCATCTAAGCAGTCGTTCCCTAAAGCCGCGGCCTTTTTGGAAAAGGAAAGAGAGGGCGGCGGAACCGAGCTTAATAAATCCGTAAAGGCCCTTGCGGGAGAGAGGCTCGGGGAAGGCATCACGCTTATAATATCGGACTTTTTCTCTGAGGACGGCTATGATTCTGCGGTAAAGCTTTTAAGAAGCAAAAGACAGTCGGTAAATCTGGTGCAGATACTGGACGGCAGGGAGACTACCCCTGACGAAAAGGGAAACGTCAGGTTCATAGACAGCGAAACAAAGGAAACAAGGGAGCTGGAGCTGACACAGGAGCTGCTGGACAGGTATCAAAAGGCACTTGAAGGTTTCAGAAATGAAATGAGGGAGTTCTGCATAAGAAATGAGGCCGGATTTTATACATTTGACAACAGCGAGCCGCTTCTGAGATGCGTGGGGGAGGTGCTGAGATGAGAAAAATTCTTACACTGGCAATTCCGCTTTGTCTGCTTTTGTGCGCCTGCGGAGCCGAGAAAGAGGAGACGGGCACAGGCGATATTACCGAAATAAAGCTTTATACATTTGAGTATACTCTTCCCGAGGACGATGAGGACTACAGGGAGCCTATTATCATAACTGACGAGAAAACAATAGAAGAGCTTGTAGAGCTCGGCGGGGACAAAGACCTGTATGAGCCTTGGGACGGAGATTACTATGATGGAATAAATTCCTACTGGATAGACTACGGAAACGGACTTATCGTAGGAATGTACGATGATATTGACTATGGAAATTTCTGTGATTTTGCCGGAGAGCTTTACGATGAACCGTATTATAAAATACCAGACGGATTGAGAGAAAAGATAATTGAGCTGACGGAGGAATAGGAAAACCTACGGCTTTGAATGACAGGTTTTATATAAGACGTTGATGGGCTGAATGATTTCAGCCCTTTTTATATAATATCGGCAATGAGCGATGACGTATAATTGTCCTAAAATGGCAAAAGAAAGACCGACACAATGGTCGGTCTTATTTATACAGGGATTTTATTAATTATTTTTTTACTATTTTCTCAGCTTCTTTTTTAGCGTCAGACTTTGTGAAAAGGGAGAGCTTCTCTTTCCAGGTTTTCTTTTTCTTATCCTGAAGATTGACTCCGACAACGCTTACGATATAAAGTCCGCTCAGCTCAACCTTAATCGTCTTTTTGACCGATATTACCTCGTATACGTTCTTATCGCAGATAAGAGTAACTATCTGAGGGCCGACCTTAGCCTTGACCATGCCAAGCTTACGCCTTTTAGCCTGTGAATTAAGCTGCTCATATACCTGTTTGTTCAGATCCTTTTCGGTAGGTTTATCGTATTTTTTGTCAATTATATATATAGATGTGACCTGTTTAT
>CAZBNY010000111.1:0-6519 GCA_964493235.1 uncultured Lachnospiraceae bacterium | reverse complement strand
CAGGACGAGGATAAGTATAATCAGCTCATCGCTCTCAACGAGAAGGCAAGCCAAGAGGCCCAGAACATGATCAACCAGATCATCGCCTCCCAGTCCTCATCAAATACAGCTACGGTTTATACCGGCGGTCAGCTCAACTGGCCCGTTCCTTCTAGGGCGGCGTCAAGCTCAAGTCTTTCCAGCGGCTTTGTAAGCCGTGACAAGCCTATAGGCACAGGAACGGAGTTCCATACCGGATACGATATACCGGCTTCCTACGGTTCGGCTGTAGTTGCCGCTGAGGGCGGAACCGTAATATACGCCGGCTGGATGAGCGGTTACGGAAATACGGTAATGATCGACCACGGCGGCGGACTTGTGACTCTCTACGGACATAACTCAAGCCTGACCGTATCCAGCGGTGACACCGTTTCAAGAGGACAGCAGATAGCCAAGATCGGAAGTACGGGAAACTCGACAGGCAACCACTGCCATTTCGAGGTCCGTCTCAACGGTACGGCCGTAAGTCCGGAGTCATATCTCGGCGTAGCCAACATTGCGTACTAAATAACCGATAATAACGGTCATAAGAAAACACAAAAGGCAGCGAACGCTTCGCAAGCATTCGCCGCCTTTTTATTTACGCCTTTTACAAACGGTTCTCCGTCGGTATTTGACTTAATAGATACAATATTGATTTGTTTCCTTAACTCACCGGGTCGTGCTGTATATAAAGCTTGTCCAAGCGGCAAAAGGTCATGGAAACTTAGATCCCCTCCCCCCTTTAGACGAGGAAAATGAGTTCCCACGATATTATGCTCATTCAGCCACTATACCCTCTTTTATGCTCTGCCGTCCAATTCGCCAAGGTCATATGTGGTAGTTATTCTTTTCCCATTTATTACTCGGCATAGAAATTTATAAGGCAGCCGGCAAGTATTATTTTTCTCTCGTCATCGGTTATATCGCCCATCTTGAGCGTGAACGGAACGAGTCTGCCATTCTTGACGATATACGCCGGTATCTCGCTCTTTTTGTCCTCTATGGCCTTTTTAACGCCCGGTACAAAAATATAGTCGTCCTTCTCAAAGGGAACGTCCTCCTCGAATATAAAGGGAAGCATACCCCAGTTGATGAGGTTTGAGCGGTATCTCTTTGTGGCGTATTCCTTAGCGATATTTGCCCAGCCTCCAAGCACCTTCTGGCAGCTCGCCGCCTGCTCTCTGGCGGAGCCGTCACCCGGCTTAACGGCATAGATCGTACTTCCGATGCCCGTCTTATTTATGTCAAAATCAGCGAATTCAGCCTTTATCGTGTCATTTACCGTTTTAAGCTCATCACAGGCCGCAATGGGGTCATTGCCGTCAAGCCTTGCCTTCTCGGCCTTCTGAACCTCCTTAGCCTTGCCTACATAGGCGGGATCCTTTCTGGAAAGAGCGAACTCAGCCAGCTTAAGCGGATTTGAACGGTATGAGGACGTCTCTCCCGAGGGGATAAGCTCGTCCGTCGTTGTAACGGGGTCTGTTATGAGCGAAACGACCTTAAGAAGTATATCATCCGTAAGGCGGCTCATAGCGGGCCAGTCCGTGATATTGGGGCCGAATCTAAGCTCTACCGAGCTGTCGGCCTTTCCGTATCCGTCATAGCATCTGTTTTTATAAACATCGCCGTTGAAGAAATATTTAGGCTTTGTATAGTTCACGTCAAGGTCCGTAGCCGCAGTAATAACTCCCTTATTGATAGCCGTAGCAGCGATAGAACGGGCGTCCATAAGAGCCACAGACGCTATCTGTCCGCTTGTTATCTTCGAGCCTTCACGGTTAGGGAAGTTACGTGTAGAGTGTCTTATGCTCAGGCAATTGTTCGCCGGAACGTCTCCAGCGCCGAAGCAAGGACCGCAGAATGCTGAACGAACCGTCGCTCCAGACATCATTACATCGGCGATCTTTCCGTTCTCGACAAGTGAGAGGAATACAGGCTGGCTGGAGGGATATACGCTGAGGGCGAATTCTCCGTTGCCTATAGAGTTGCCCTTTATTATGTCGGCGGCGTCGCATATATTCTCATATGTACCGCCAGCGCATCCGGCGATCACGCCCTGCTCCACAACAAGTCTGCCGTTTCTTACCTTTTCTTTGAGCGAGAACCTTATTGTATCATTGTCAAGCTGTTTAGCGCCTGCCTTTTCAACCTCGTCGAGTATATCCATGAGGTTGGCGTTAAGCTCCTCGATAGTATAAATATTACTGGGGTGGAAGGGCATAGCTATCATAGGCTTAACGGTCGAAAGGTCAACATATATAAGTCCGTCATAGTAAGCCACCTCTCCGGGGTTCTGCTCCTTGTAGGCCTCGCTTCTGCCGTGAATGTCGTACCATTCCTTTACCTTTGAGTCCGTTTTCCATACCGATGAAAGACAGGTGGTCTCCGTTGTCATTACGTCGATACCGTTCCTGTAGTCAACCGAAAGGTTCGCGATGCCGTCGCCCACGAATTCCATTACTTTATTCTTAACATATCCGTTGTTGAACACCGCGCCGATGATAGCCAGCGCCACGTCCTGAGGGCCAACGCCGTTTTCAGGCTTTCCGGTGAGATATACGGCTATGACCTGCGGCCTGTCAATATCATAGGTCTTATTTAAGAGCTGTTTAACTAGCTCGGGTCCGCCCTCTCCCATTGCCATTGTGCCGAGAGCGCCGTAGCGTGTATGGCTGTCCGAGCCAAGTATCATCTTGCCTACGCCCGACATCATCTCACGCATATACTGGTGTATTACGGCCAGATGGGCGGGAACATATATACCGCCGTATTTCTTAGCGCAGGAAAGTCCGAAAAGATGGTCGTCCTCGTTGATAGTGCCGCCTACCGCGCAAAGGCTGTTGTGGCAGTTTGTAAGAACATAAGGCATAGGGAATTTCTCAAGTCCGCTGGCACGGGCAGTCTGTATGATTCCGACATATGTAATGTCATGGGACGCCATCGCGTCAAACCTGATCTTAAGCTTATCCATCGTGCCCGATGTATTATGCCTGTTCAAGATACCGTAGGCCATTGTATTTTCAGAAGCCTCCGCCTTTGAGACCGTTTTACCCAAGGCCGCAAGCTCTCCCTCGACGTTTCCGTTGTCCTCAATGATCGTCTTTCCGTCTACCAGATACACACCGTTGTCATATAATTTAATCATTTGGTCCTCCATATGTTTGTATATTAATTAAAAAACTTTTTATATTATACCGCTTTAGTGCGATGCTGTAAATACCGATTTAAATAAACCTTATTATAAATTTTACTGCAAGCGGAATAGTGACCATACTGCATAAAGTTGTAACTATAAGCTCCGCTGTAGCGTATTCATCGTCAGATCTGTTCTGTGCCGCCAGCATACACAGCGCTGCCATAGACGGCAGCATAGAGAATATCATTATTATGAGAAGCTCCTCATCCGTCAGTACGCCTATGGTCTTAAGCACAAAGAAAACCATTATCGGAGAAATTATCAGCTTTACCGGTACCGTAAGGAACGCCTGCGGCCTTTTTACTACGGATCTGAAGGCTTTTCTTCCTATATCGGCGCCTATGTATATCAGAGCGAAATATTCGCAGGTCACGCCGACATTCGTAAGCGTTTCACACACTGCATTTGACGGGTAAATGTTGAACGCTATCAGCACAAGGCCGACGACAAGCGACATAAAGAGCGGGTTTATCATCTTCTTACGGCTTATTTCCTTAACGGAAATTTCAGGCTTGGTAAGGACCGGCATTATCGTCCGGAATGTCACCCGGTCTGCTGTCACATATACGGCGACGGCAAGCGCTCCCGTCTTAGGAAACATAGCCAGCATGAGCGGATACCCTATAAAGCCTTATTCGGGAAGCCTAAAACAGCGGTATTTATGCAGCTTGCGGGCGGCTTGAGCCTCATAAGCCTGCTGCTTATGACCCATATCAGTATAAGCATTCCTATCATAAGGAAGGAACATAAAAATTGCGGCACCTTATGAAAACGTCCTGAATAGTTGCGCCGTTCACAACATTTGTACAAATCATACACGGCAGTATGAGCCTTACCACAAGACTTGAAAGCGCGTCGATGGAGCTTTCTGTCAGCAGCTTTATTCTCTGCACCGCAAACCCAATGGCTATAAGCGTAAAGAATGTAAACATCCGGTTCAGCAAAATATTAATTTGCTCACCCATAATAAGCCTCCGCAAAATCATTCAGCTATTCTAAGATATACCAAATCAAAAGGGCTGTCAAACAAAAAAGTACACCTGCAAACGCTAAGCATTTGCGGTGTACTCTGTGAGCCTGTTCCTTTAGATAGACAAAAGCTTTAAAACATCGTAATATTCATCGTCTATCTTCTTTTTCATGCTGAGAGCCTCAACAATATCAAGTCTCTCATATCTTCCTTTGTTGTAGGCGATGATCTTATTCTTCTCGCCGTCAAGTATGGCCCTTACCGCGAGATAGCCCATCATGGAAGCGTGCATGCAGTCAAGAGCAGTAGGGACTCCGCCTCTCTGGAGATGTCCAAGCACTGTGGCTCTTGTCTGGATCCCTGTTATATCCTGTATCTTCTTGGCAAGCTTGACCGTTCCGCCTACTCCCTCGGCAACTACGACAAGATTATGGCGCTTACCCCTGCTTCTGTTCATAAGTATCTGCTCTATTACCATGTCATCGGTAATTACGCCCTTGCTTTCGGGTATGAGTACCTCCTCAGCCCCGCCGGCGATAGCGCACCACATGGCGATATATCCGGCGTCACGGCCCATCATCTCGACAACGGAACATCTCTCATGGGAACTGGACGTGTCTCTGAGCCTTCTTATGGCGTCAAGTCCGGTGTTTACGGCAGTGTCAAAGCCGATTGTATATTCCGTACAGGAAATGTCAAGGTCAATAGTTCCCGGGATACCCATACAGTTGACCCCTTTCTCTGAAAGAGCCTTACAGCCTCTGAAAGAGCCGTCACCGCCTATAACTACAAGTCCGTCAAGGCATAGTATATTGTATATGGCCGCGGCCCTTGATAATCCCTCCTCGGTAAGCATTTCCGGACTTCTGGCAGTATGTAAAATAGTGCCGCCCCTGTTCATAATGTCCGATACATCCTTAGAGCTGAGTTCCGTAATATCTCCGTTTATAAGTCCTATATATCCCTTGTGGATACCTATTACCTTACAGTTAGAATTAAGTCCTGTCCTTACTACGGCCCTTATGGCCGCGTTCATTCCAGGCGCGTCCCCTCCGCTTGTAAGAACACCTATTTTGAGCTTTCCGTTTTCCATTATAATTCCTCCTTAGCTTATCTGTATTTTACGACAACATTCCCTTTGCCGAAAAAAGCTTCAAGTTTATCTATCGTTTCCTCATTTATATCAAGCCAACAGCTTTCGTCGGCCTTATATTTCCTTCCGCTTGCCCTATCGTTTATATAAAGAGGTATGCTTCCCTTAAACTTGGCGAACACAGTCCCGGCCTCGTTGATCGAGATACCATTGTCTAAGACAACTCCCACGCTTACGGGACGTTTTTCCGACTCGACGAGCTTCTCAAACGGTATTATATTCTCACATATGACCTTCGGAGACTCTCCCTCTGAAAGAGACACTCGTCCCTCAACTATTATAACCTTATCTTCAAAAAGATATTTGTTGAATTTGTCATAGACCTTAGAGAAAACTATCACCTCCACCGAGCCGGTCATATCCTCCAGCTTTATGAAGGCCATCTGTGTGTTGTTTTTAGTGAATTTAACACTTTTATCAGATATGAAGCCGCCTATTTTTATCCTCTGACCGTCATATATCTCGCTCAGTCCGTCCTCAATGTTGCTTTCAAGGAAATCCGAGCAGTGGGCGCTTACCTTTTTCTCCAGCACGTCGATATATTCTGTAAGCGGGTGTCCGCTTATATATACTCCCAGTACGCTCTTTTCAAGCGAGAGCTTTTCTTTTTGCTGGTATTCCTCAACAAAAGCAAAATCGTCCGCCACATTCCGATCCTCGTTACCGCCTGAAATATCAAACAGGTTGAGCTGTCCCTCTATATTATTTTTTTTGGACTGGGCCGCTCCGTCCATTATTGACTTATGGACGCCTATATACTGTCTCCTCGTACCTCCGAAGGAGTCAAAGGCTCCCGAATATATAAGGTTCTCGACCATTTTTTTGTTTATGTCCTTGCCCACAAGCCTTGAGCAGAAATCCGTAAGTCCCCTGTATTTTCCGTTTTTTTCTCTTTCTGCAACCAATTCCTCAACCACTGCGACACCTACGTTTTTAACGGCAGTGAGTCCAAATCGGATTTGCCGATTATCAACGCTAAAACCCGTGTAACTTTCATTTACATCAGGCGGAAGCATCTCAATACCCATTTTTTTGCCTGCCTCAATATATTCGGCTATTTTAGAAGCATTGTCAGTTACACTTGACAGAAGTGCCGCCATAAATTCCAAGGGATAATGCGTTTTAAGCCACGCTGTCTGAAAAGCGACAACTGCGTATGCCGCCGCATGGCTTTTATTA
>CAZBNY010000110.1:0-6586 GCA_964493235.1 uncultured Lachnospiraceae bacterium | reverse complement strand
TAGCATCTGTATGGAAGCCGATAATAATAAACACCATTTCCGGAGTAATACAAATGCAGGCGTATTAGTCGGAAAATATTCTTTAAAAAAACCTTAAAAGTAAAGAGAGAGACAAAAGTCTCCCTCTTTCTCTTTTATTTATAACAGGTTTTCAGCTTATCGATTATCGGTTTCTTTTTCTCCTCCGGCATAAAGGCCGCCTCTACGGAATTAATATTCATCTTTATCAGGTCGTTATATTCGAATCCCATATCATTGAGACAGTGATCATATTCCTTGTCAAGGTCAATATCCGATAAAACCATGTTGTCCGTGTTTATTGTAACTCTGACTCCCATGTCCAGCAGTTTTTTAGCCGGATGCTCCGCGTAGCTTGGCTGGGACTGGCACTGGATATTGCTTGTCGGGCATATCTCAAGAGTAACATTGTCCTCAATGCACTTCTTGATAAGCTCCTTATCGTCGTATACCTTATGTCCGTGTCCTATCCTCTTTGTACCGAACTCAAGCGCGTCCCACGCGGTCTGAGGACCGTCACTGTCGCCGGCGTGACAGGTAAACGGCACGCCAAGCTCCCTCGCGAGGTCAAAGACATAATGGAAATTCTTAAGCGGAACTATTCCCTCGGCTCCGGCAAGGTCGGCGGCTACAACGCCCTTTCCAAGGTATCTCTTTGTCGCCCTTATGGTCTCAAGATTTTCCTCCTTATTCACGGTCTCAAGGCCGACGCTCATAGCACAGCAGATAACACCTATTTCTATTGACTTTGCTTCCTCCATGCCCAATTTCACGCCCTCAAGCACCGCCTCTATGGCGTCGTCCTGTGTAAGGCCCTTTCTCATATGGAGCTGCGGGGCGAAGCGTATCTCGGCGTATACAAGTCCCTGGGAGGCCAAAAGAAGTACAAGCTCCTTAGCGGTACGTGTTATCGCCTCCTTGTCCTGCATGATCTGAAGCGGCAGCTCAAATTTTTCAAGATATTCATTTACGTCACGGCAGTCGGTCGTCACGACAATAAATTTTTTGAAGTCCTCCAGATTATCGGCAGGCATCTTGACTCCTCTCTCCTTAGCCATCTCCCAGGCCGAGGCAGGGAGCATTGAGCCGTCAAGATGGAGATGCAGGTCAAGCTTTGGAAAATCATATTTCATAAAAATACTCCTTTCTTAATTTTATCCGGTTTTAAAAAACCGGCTTTCCTTAAAAGAAAACCGGTTCCGCTGTTATCAATCAAACAATTTTGATACTGAGATCCCCTCGTGTATGCGGTTGATAGCGTCGGCAAATAAAGGCGCGATCGAGATCTCCTTGATTTTTGATATTTTCTTTTCAGGCGGAAGCTCTATTGTGTTAAGAACAACAAGTTCCTTGATGGGAGACTCCTCTAATCTTTCGATTGCGGGACCTGACAGCACCGGATGTGTACAGCAGGCATCGACCTCGATAGCTCCTCTTTCCACAAGCGCTTTAGCCGCGTTGCATATGGTTCCGGCTGTGTCGATCATGTCGTCCACAAGTATGACCCTCTTGCCGTCAACATTACCGATTATGTTCATTATCTCACTGACGTTTGCCTTAGGGCGTCTCTTATCGATTATCGCGAGAGGAATGTCTACCTTTGTGGCAAAGCTTCTTGTTCTTCCTACGCTGCCAAGGTCAGGTGATACGGCAACAAACTCGTCAAGCTGATCGGCATATTTCTCACGGTAATAGTTAGTAAGTATGGGATTTCCATGAAGGTGATCAACGGGAATATCAAAGAAACCCTGTATCTGGGCACAGTGGAGATCCATTGTAAGTATTCTGTCCGCTCCGGCCACTGTAAGAAGGTTAGCCACAAGCTTTGCGCTGATCGGGTCTCTGGCTCTTGCTTTTCTGTCCTGTCTTGCGTATCCATAGTAAGGGATAACAGCTGTAATTCTTCCGGCTGACGCTCTGCGCATCGCGTCGATCATAATAAGAAGCTCCATAAGGTTGTCGTTTACAGGATAAGAAGTTGACTGAATAATATAAACGTCAGCACCTCTGATGGTTTCATTGATTTTTACAGAAATCTCTCCGTCACTGAACTTTGTTACCTCTGCCTCCCCGAGTGAAAGGAAAAGATTCTTAGCGATAGCTTTGGCAAGTTCGAGATTTGAGTTGCAGGAAAAAACTTTTATATTGCTTCTGCCTGTGTACATCATTTTGAAATTGTCCCCCTATTCGGTAGTATGTCATTATATATGCTTACAGAAAACCGTTCATTTAATATGGTACAACACTATATATCAAAATTCAACATTAAAACTACTCAAATTTTTACATGAATACCCTCGAAAATTTTACTTTTTAACCCACCCTGTTTTATTAATTTGTCTTTCTCTTGCAATTGCGAGACAATTTTCGGGGATATTTTCAGTTATTGTTGAGCCTGCCGCGATATATGAGCCCTTTCCTACGCTGACCGGAGCGACAAGATTAGTATTGCAGCCGATGAATACGTCATCGCCTATTACGGTCCTGAACTTCTTCTTTCCGTCATAGTTGACAGTTACCGTTCCGCAGCCAAAGTTTATCCTCTCTCCCACATCGGAGTCGCCGATATATGTCAGGTGCGAAACCTTGGTGCCGTCGCCCACACTGGAATTTTTGACCTCAACGAAGTCGCCTATTTTCACATTTTTGCCTATGGAGCAGTCAGGTCTTATATAAGCATATGGGCCTACTGTCGTATCGTCGTCCACAGACGAGTCGATAGCCGTGGAATACTGGAATTTCACTCTGTCCCCGAGTCTGACGTTTGTAAGCCTTGAATCGGGGCCAACAACACAGTTTTCTCCAATGACCGTATTTCCCTCTATGACTACCCCCGGCAAAAGCACGGTGTCCATACCGATCACGGCTCCATCATCAATATAGGTGCGTTCAGGATCTATCATTGTCACGCCGTTATCCATATGCCTGCGGTTTATCCTCTTTCTCATTACGGTCTCGGCCTCAGCGAGCTGTACCCTTGAGTTTACGCCGGCGAATTCCTCGGCGCTTTCAGCCGTCATGGCGTTTACACCGCCGCCGCTTTTAAGTATTATCTCCAATGTGTCGGGAAGATAGTATTCACCCTGGGCGTTATCGTTTTTCAGCAGCGAAAGGCCCTTTTTAAGCGCCTCTCCCGTGAAGCAGTATATTCCCGTATTTATTTCCCTGACGAGCTTTTCCTCTGCTGACGCGTCCTTATGCTCCACGTTTTTGAGGAAGCTGCCCTTTTCGTCTCTTATTATATGTCCGTAGCCGGTTGGATCGTCAACCATCGCCGAGATTATGGAAATGCTGTTTTTCTCACTTCTGTGGAAGTCAAGCAGCTTATTTATCGTCTCAGGCGTTATGAGCGGGGTATCGCCGTATAATACAACTATGTCGGCGTTATCCTCTATGAAATCCCCTGCCTGCATAACGGCGTGGCCAGTGCCCAGTCTTTCGCTCTGTACTGCAAAGCTTACATTTCTGTCCTTAAGGGCCTCCCTGACCTCATCAACACCATGTCCGATAACTACGCATACATCGTCCGCGCCGGCTTTTTCGGCGGCGTCAATAACGTGCTCGACCATAGTTTTTCCCTGTACCCTGTGCAGCACCTTGGGAAGCTTTGACTTCATACGCTTGCCCTCGCCCGCCGCAAGAATTATAACCTTTAATTTATTCATAGAATCTTCTCCTTAAAATCTTTTTAAACTATTATTATTGTTGCACGTATTTATAAATTTTTCAACAAAAACTTTCTGCCGTTCCGGCAGCGCCCGCGTCATTCCCCTTTATCGGCTGTGCGCCAATATTCTTACAATTTTTTTAATAACGCCCTCTCAAGCAGCTTTCATATTGTCGGCCACGCCAGAAAATGGTAGTATAAAATTGAGGGGAGGTTCTGAGTTGAAGAAGAAATTAATTGCGGCGGCCGTAGTAATTATCGCGGCCCTTGTGCTGATAAAGCCGTATATATATTCCGATAAGGTTTATTCAGCCGAGGACTTCGGCATAGCTGAGCTTTACAGCGACAACAACGCCGACGGTGACGATCTTGACGATTATCATGACATAATGCTTGGAGCAAGAGCCTATGCAGAGACAAAGCCTAAATACAAAAGCGAATATTATGAGGGCGGTTATCCCGATGATGGCGTAGGCGTATGCACAGATGTTGTCTGGAGAGCATTCGCGGCAGCCGGCTATGACCTGAAAAGCCTTGTCGATGACGACATTTCCGAAAATCCTTCGGCCTACACAACGATAGAAACGCCTGATCCAAACATTGATTTCAGGCGTGTTAAAAACTTGAAGATATTTTTTGACAGAAACGCGGAGGTCCTTTCTGATGAATTAGATGATCCTGCCGACTGGCAGCCCGGTGACATCGTTGTTTTCAAAAATCATATCGTCATATGCTCCGATAAACGCAATTCTGACGGCATTCCCTTTATTATCCACCATGACGGACGTGGCGCGAGGGAAGCCAACGATATAGAAAACTATGAAATACTCGGGCATTACAGATGGAGCTGAAAAAGACGGTTTTCAGACCTTCCCGGAGCCGTTCCGCCTCTTCTTCGCACACCCATGCTCAGACGTTGTGATGAAATAAATTTCATGTGTATTTTCATGGCAACAGAGACGAAAAATAATTTCGTTTGCAGGTGTGATTTAAAAACGCTCTGTTCCGACTGTACGGCTTTCTGTTTTCCACAGATCAAGGCGGCCTTTCGGCCGCCTTTTATTACCTTATATTTATATAAAATACTTCCTCGGCATCTTTATCAGCACCTGTCAAATCCCAAACCAGAAGCTTTTCTATCTTATCTACGTCAAGTATTGTATTGATAGCTGACTTTTGCACGAACTCGCTGTCATTTATATAGCCTTCCTCGCCCATGCCCTGCAAAATATCCGTCATAATGGTTCCGTCCTTGAGTCCCAGTCCCACAAATACCGCCGGCTGAACATATTCCTCGGTCGTTATCTCCTCGCCTGTTTCCGTATCGATTACCGTCTCATAAGTCGTCTGTTTCGGATAATCGAATACCGCCTTTATGGAGATCGGAGAGATCTCAACGCTCTTGAGCGTAAGGCCGGAATTTCCTACAGCCTTATTTATTTCGGCCTTATAGATGATGTCGCTGCCCCTTAACGTCCAGTCAAGCTCCCATTTGCCCTCAATACTGCTGATGAGAGTTGTCTTTTCCTTATACAGTCCGAAGCCATCAAGCTCAATATGTATATCCTTATCAATGAGCTGCCCCTCATAGTCCGCTGAAATAAGCAGCATATACTCAAGACTTCCGTCCTCCTCGGCAAACCCTTCCGTGGCCGCCGCTCCCGTAAACTCTCCAATAAAGCCTGCCTCATACGCCACTGTCTCGCCGTCTACGGTCAGCTTTACATTTTCAAAGTTCGGCTCCTCTCCCTTCTCTATATCCACGCCGTCTATCCTAAGCGATATAAGCGCGTAGTTGTTGTCCACAATGCTCTGCTCGGCGGTTATTCTCACCCCTCCGTCCTCGGCGTAAACCTCGGGAAAGTCCGCCAGCCCTGTCTGAACTGCCGTGTTTTTCTGTGAATCGCCGGCATTGATCATTCCATCCATGCCCTTGCTCCAGTTCATATACGCTGCCGCCACTGACACGCTCAAGACCGCCGCTGCCGCCGCCGCGATGAATACCATTCTCTTTTTCTTTAAGGGCGCTCTCTTTCTGCCGTGGGCCGATCGAGCCTTTATCTGCTCAAGGGCCTCGTCCGCCTTCATCTGTACTACTTCGGGTATCTCCAAGTTTTTCTTTAAATCATCTAATTTATCCATATTATTCTCCCTTCACGCTCTCCAAATACTTTTCCCTGCCCCTTGCCAGCCTTGTTCTCACGGTCGAGTCCGGGAGTCCCAGTATTTTTCCTATCTCCGAGGTCTTATAGCCGTCGGAATAATACAACAGCAGTATGAGCCGATATTTTTCGTCAATGGCTTCGAGTGTCTCTCTCCACTCAATATTCAAAAACATATTGTCCTTTGCACCTGCCAGCTCTATTTCCCCGTCCGGAAGTACCCTCTGTCTCTCTCTTATCCTGTCATTGCAGGTGTTTATCAAAATTTTGGTCAGCCATGTTTTAAAATATTTTGGCTCCTTGAGACGGCCTATGTTCTCCCAACACTTCAAGATCGCGTCCTGTATGGCGTCCGCTGCGTCATCGTCGGACTTAAGAATGGCGACCGCCGCCTTATACATGGACTGCATATTCAGCTTAATAAGCTCCGCAAAGGCATCGGCATCGCCGTTCCTCGCTCTTTCAACCAAACTGTTCATATGTAAGACTACCTTTCTTGATATTTTAGCGCGCGCTCAGAACTTTTTCGTTCTGCCCATTAGACGGGCATTTTTAATAAAATGTTTCAAACCGATAAAAAATGACCGGAAACTTATTCCGGCCATGAATTTCCAATATTATTTTCAGGAGTAATTACATGATAAACACCGTCAAAGCCATATAAACCAAATATATAGCTATCAGCAGTATTCCCTGTCCCTTATACATTCTGCCCTTGATCAGGGCGGGGATCAGCGCC
>CAZBNY010000109.1:0-6631 GCA_964493235.1 uncultured Lachnospiraceae bacterium | reverse complement strand
TAGTCATTGTGGAATAGCCAAGTCCTCTTATGGTAAAGGCTAATACGTCCATAACGCCGCAGAGGGCATAGGTGGTGCCTATTATTGAAAGGCGATATACGCCGCTCTGTATTGCATAGGGATCGGAGTTATATATTCCGACAAGGGTAATTATATATTCCCCCTATCTCCGAAAACAGAGCCGATATACAAAAATAAATTATAGTGCTATAATATGGTTTAAACAGTCGGAATTTACAGCGAGAGCAAAGGAAGTATATCAATGAGAAGCACGAATGAAAACGTAAGCACTAGGGAGATATTTGAGACAAGGCCCGTTCCGTCGGCACTGGCTAAAATGGCTATACCCACGATTGCGAGCCAGCTTATTACACTGATTTATAATATAGCCGACACCTGGTTTATCGGGCAGACCAATAATCCGTATATGGTAGCGGCGTCGTCTCTGGTGCTGACGATATTTCTTATGACAACGGCGATCGCCAATTTGTTCGGGACCGGCGGCGGCAGCCTGGTCGTAAGACTTTTGGGAAAAAAGGACGAGCAGGAGGCCAAAAGAGTGGCGTCTCTGAGTGTTGTCATGGCGGCGGCAGCGGCGTTGACTTTCTCGGTGATATGTCTGGCCTTTATGGATCCGCTGCTGCGTTTCCTTGGGGCAAGCGACAATACTATTGGGTATGCTAGACAGTATCTTCTGTTTGTTGTTGTGATAGGCGGACTTCCGACGGTCCTCGCCAATACAATGAGCGCTATGGTCCGTAATATCGGCTATTCCAGGGAGGCCGGCTTCGGTCTGGGCATGGGCGGCATACTGAACGTGATACTCGACCCGATATTTATGTTCGTTTTACTTCCCGACGGCTATCAGGTAATGGGAGCGGCCGCTGCGACGATGCTGTCTAATGTGGTTACGCTGATCTACTTTATTTATGTATATAAAAGGCTGAACGGGAAAACTGTGCTTTCGATACCCCATAGCATAGAAAGGATACGCAGGGATTCTATCAGCTCGCTGTTTTCAGTGGGTATTCCGGCGGCGATGAGCCTGCTGCTGTTTGACCTGACAAATATAGTGATAAACAGGCTCGCGGCGGGTCATGGGGATATTGAGCTTGCCGCGATGGGCATAGTCCTTAAGGTGGAGCGTCTTCCGCTCAATATCGGCATAGGCATCTGCCTTGGAATGACTCCGCTTGTGGCGTATAACTATGCTTCTAAAAATTTTAAAAGAATGAGTGACTTTTTCTCTACCGCTCGTCTTATTGGACTTGTTGTCTCTGTCGTATGCGTGATCTTTTACCGTGTATTTTCGTCGTATATAATACGGGCATTCATTTCGGACGCGGATACGGTCAGGTTTGGAACGCAGTTTTTACAGTCAAGGTGCTTTGCCACGCCGTTTATGTTCCTTAGCTTCCATATGGTGCATTTCATGCAGGCGGTGGACAGGGGCAAGGTTTCCTTCCAGCTTGCGGTCATCAGGCAGATATTTTTGAATATACCGATACTTTTCCTTATGAATTTTTTGTTTGGAATGAGCGGTATCGTCTGGACGCAGCTTATCGCTGATATTATTAATGTAGTTATTTCATATATAATTTACGGACGAATGATAGGAAAAATAGTGGAATAGGGTCTGTGACAAGCAATACGCCGTGTGCTATGAAGAATAATTCGGCAACGCCGGTAAATGTTCAGGCTCGGACGCGGATTGCTCCGGTGTTGGGATAAACAGTCTGCCAACGCTTTTTGTCAAGCTCAGGATTCGAGTATAAACAGATGTATGAACAAAGGGTCTCGGAAATCGAAACCCTTTGTTTTCGGCCATGTGCAGGCTCAATCCGCCCAAAGCCGTCCGGCCTTGACCGCTATCCGCTCTTTTCTTTCGTTTTCCTCATCAACAAGCTCGGTGAAGCTCATATCATAGGTTTTTCCCTCGACGGCGTTTTCCGGAAGGAACGATACGGGAATGTCGATATGCTTTCCGTCGTCGCTTAGGCAGACGGCAAAGTTCTCCTCAAAACGGTCTATTGTTATTTTCATATTTTCACCCCTTTACAGGCTTGCAGATGCCGCACGGCTCATAGCCTTCGCTGATCGCCTTGTCGTAGTCGGTCGTATACGCGCGGTTTGCCTCGGACATTTTCGCAACGGATTCGCAGCTCTCATAATGTATTTTCTTTGAATTTGTGTTTAAAACATAGGTGACAGACGTGGTGCTTTCCGGACCGGACGTGACCGTCTTAGCGCTTTCCGCGCCCACGGTATTTCCGTCCGGAGTCGATACGGAATAGTCCGTGCCGTCGGAGGTGATAACGATAGTGCCAAGCTCATCAGTCCTGTAATAATTTATGCCCCTCTCGTTGAATTTCGCTATCGTCTCCCTGTGTGGGTGGCCGTAGCTGTTGTCCTTTCCGCAGCTTATTACGGCTATGGAGGGCGATACCCTGTCGAGGAAATCCTCACTTGACGAGGTGGAACTGCCGTGGTGTCCGGCCTTGAGGACGTCGGCGCTTACGTCGGTTGTGATCTCCTTTTCCGCCAGCTCCTCGGCGTCGCCTGTAAACAGGAAGGACGTGTCGCCGTAGATGATTCTTATGACGGCGGAGTAGTTATTTGTGTTGTCATAGGTCTCGCTGACCGGAGCGAGCATCTTTACGGAAAGACCGTCCGAGTCGATGATCGTCACGCCGGCCTTGGCGGTGTTTATTGTCAGACCCTTGGAGTCAATGGCGTCCAGAACGTCCTCAAAGGTCTTTGTGTTGGCGACGGCCTTCGGCATATATACGGAGCCGATGTCAAAGGTGTTTATCACGTCATCAAGTCCGCCGATATGGTCCTCGTGAGGGTGGGTGCCGACTACGTAATCAATGGAAGTATATCCGAGAGACTGTATGTAGCTGACTACATTTTTGCCGGTCTCGTTTGTACCGGCGTCGATAAGCAGCGTCTCGCCGTTTGGCAGCTCGATAAACTCGCTGTCGCCCTGACCTACATCGATGTAGCTGACCCGCATTCCGGTATCCGAGGGGACAGCTGTGACGATCTCATTGTTTGCGGCCTCGCTAAGAAAAGCGCTGTTTTCATCTGATGACGAGCAGGCGGAAAGAGATACGGCGGCGATCAACGCCAATATTAACTTTTTATGTTTCATTTTTGACCTCCGATAATAAAATCTTTAGTGACTTGTTTTTGAAGCTAAAATCAAATATACTATAATCAGCAAAAAAAGTAAAGCGACGCTGTGAGGAGGGTACATATGTCATTTATCAGCGATACACCGTTTAAGATCAACAACATGGAACTGAAAAACAGAATAATAATGCTTGTCATGCACACAGGCTTTGCCAAGGGCGGACAGCTCACCGAGCAGGACAAGGCGTTTTTTGAGGAAAGGGCCAAGGGCGGAGCCGCCGCGATAACGCAGGTATGCGGAGTAAGCGAGTACGGGGCCGCCGACAGTATGCCAAATGTTAAGGAAAGCTCCTTTGCCGAAAGGGAAAAGGAAATAACCGATATGATACACAGCTGCGGCACAAAGCATATCGTCCAGCTTTTCCACAGGGGAAGGAACAGCGGCAGCGATTACGGACATAAGCCGCTCGCCCCGTCAAACGTGCCCTCCTCGATATACAGGAACGAGTGCGAGGTAATGACAAAGGAGCAGATAGAGGAGACGATAAGGGACTTTGCCGACGCCGCTGTGAAATGCAAGGAAATAGGCGTTGACGCTGTGGAGATAAGCTGTTCGGCGGGGTATCTTCTGACGCTTTTCCTCTCGCCCTTGACCAACCTCCGTGACGATGAGTACGGCGGAGACGACGAAAGAAGAATGAAAATGCCCCTTGATACGCTCAGAGCCGTAAGGACGGCGGTCGGCAGGGATTATCCGGTCATCGTCCGTATAGCCGGCTCCCAGATGATGCCCGGCGGCTACGGCATAGAATATATGCGGAAATTCTGTTCCATTGCCGAAGGAGAGGGTCTTATCGATGCCGTAAACGTAACCGGCGGCTGGCATGAGGCCCCTGTACCGCAGATCTCCTATCAGCTTCCGGCGGGCGGGTTCGCTTATCTGGCCGACGCCATAAAAAGAGTTGTAAATATACCTGTAATTGCCTGCAACAGGATAAATAATATAGATACAATAGAGGAGATACTTAAAAACGGAATGGCGGACTTTGTCGGCACGGCGAGGGGCTTTTTAGCCGACCCATGCTTCGCTAAAAAGGTGCTTACGGGTATGCCCTACAACAAATGTCAGGGCTGCAACAAGTGTATAGAGGCCGTGCTGAAGGGCAAGCCGGTCATCTGCGCCTATAATCCCGAGGTCGGACATGAGGCCGAGGAAAAGACCCACAGAATGGTAAGGTCGGCCAAAAGGATACTCGTTGCAGGGGCCGGTCCGGCCGGACTTGAGGCCGCCAAAAAGTCCGCCGAGAGAGGGTACAAAACAATACTCTGCACAAGGGAGGACCATTTGGGCGGTATGCTTGTTTCCGCCTCCATACCTCCTGAGAAGCAGGACCTTATAAAATATGTTGAGAACAAAAAATACGAGCTTGAGGAGCTCGGCGTTGATATAAGATACAACACCGAGGTGGACGGCGAGTTCGTCAGGGAGCTGGAACCGTACTTTGTTGTTGAGGCGACAGGCGGCACAGCCGTTCTGCCCGACATAAAGGGGATAGACAGAGAAAACGTGCATATGGCGTTAGATGTGCTGAACGGCGATACCGAGCTTATAACCAGGCTCAAACGGGGAAGCACGGTAGTTATCGGCGGAGGCTCGGTTGGACTTGAGACGGCAAGATTCCTGGCGGCGAAGCACTACTCGACGGACAAGGCCGCGGCGTTCAACAAAATGTTCATAGGAAAGGACATTCCCGTCGCTGACCTGCCGTTAGACATAACGGTAGTAGAAATGACAAAGAAAATAGGCAGGGACCTTGGCGGACTGAAATGGATAGTGATGAAGGAGGTCAGGGCCGAGGGAATAAAGACGATGGCCGAGACAAAGGTAAAGGAAATAGGCGACGGCTTTGTGCTTGCCGAGACCGCCGAGGGCGAGGTCACTCTCCCAGCCGACAACGTGATAATAGCGGCAGGCTTTGTGCCGGCGGCAAACGACATAGCGCTTGCCTGTCTTGACGAGAAGATCTCCTACGCCAAGGTCGGCGACTGCGGCGGAGTGGGCGACGCAATGAAGGGTATACATGAGGCCTATGGTCTTTTCCTGAGACTTTTTATAGCTTAAATTTAATAGAGTGAGGCTCCAAAGCATAAAATTAAATAAGTTATGCTTTGGAGATGAGAGTTCTGATTATCGACGCTGTGACCGAAATGGTCAATACCTTCGGATATTTGGGAATATTTATCGCGACCTCGCTGGAATATGGGTGCTTTCCCGTTTCCAGTGAGGTCTTGCTGCCTTTTATAGGCTATTTTGTTTACAGGGGACGGCTGAGTCTGTTCGGGGCGATACTCGTAAGTACCGGCGGCGGGATAGTCGGCAGCCTTGTGTGCTACTGCTTCGGCAGATTTGGCAAGAGCTTTATAGAAAAACGTCTTTGCAGAAGGTTCAAGTCGCTTGAAAAGGGGATAAAAAGCGCCGAAAGGGTCTTTGAAAGATACGGAAAGCAGTCGGTGCTTATCGCAAGGGTATTCCCCATCGCCCGTACATATATTTCGATACCGGCCGGTCTTGCCGGAATGAACACCGCTGTTTTTGTGATATACACGGCGATAGGCTCTCTCGCGTGGAACACGATGCTCATATCGGCCGGATATTTTCCGGGAGAATACTGGATGGACGCTGGAGATCTGATCGGGGAAAAGCACATTTTGTTTTATATCCTGTGTGGGATAGTGAGCGTTTTGCTCATTGCCGTCTCGGGAAGGAAAAGAAATAAATAACTTAAAAAAGCCTTACAGCTTATCGTATGCTATTCCTTTTTGAATTTTTTTGTAGTATAATAAACTCTGTATAAATATCTGAAGGCAGTGTTTATACGGAATGGAGGCGTTTTAATGGAAAAACTGGATAGGCTCAGGGAGTATATCTCCGGGTTTGATAAGCTATGCGTTGCGTATTCCGGAGGAGTGGACTCCGATCTTGTAATGAACGTAGCTTATGAAGTCCTGAAAGACAATGCCATAGCCGTCATCGGAGACGGCATCATGCTTTCACGAAAGGACTTAAACGACGCTGAAAGACTTGCCAAGAAGGCAGGAATAAAATATTACATTATTAAGGCCGATGCTTTTTCTGTCAGGGAGTTTAAATTCAACGACAGGAAAAGGTGTTACTACTGCAAGAAAAACATCATGGGCGGAATTATCGAAAAGGCCGGAGAGCTTGGCTTTGACACGGTGGCAGACGGCAAGAACGCCGACGACGGCAGGGTTTACCGCCCGGGTGCCGCCGCCGCTAAGGAGCTGGGCATAGTAAGTCCTCTCTATGAGGTGGGAATGACTAAGGCCGACATAAGGGAGGCCGCCAAGAAGCTGGGACTGGAGACATGGAATAAGGCTTCAAATTCCTGTCTTGCCACAAGGTTCCCCTATGATACGGAGCTTACTGAGGAGAATTTCGCCAAGGTCGAGGCAGCGGAGCTTGCTATTGCCAAGA
>CAZBNY010000108.1:0-6720 GCA_964493235.1 uncultured Lachnospiraceae bacterium | reverse complement strand
AAACCTATTGACTTTTAATAGTTAGTCTTTCATAATCTATGCGAAATTCACAAAACAGCAACAGTATACCAAATCCATACAGGAACAGGAAGCCCGGAAGTGATTTCATCATAGATTTTACATAGTCGCAGTCCTTGCCGATAACTCCGGCAACCAACGGAGCGACAACTATTGTACAAAGGTCTGTGGGAGGGAACGCCTGTGAACCCATAGCTATATGAGAGCCAGCGAGAGCCGCACTTTCGGGAGTCATTCCTGTAGCGACAAGGGCCGGTCCGAAGAACGATAATACAACATTCTGTGTTGTTGACTGTGAGCCTGTGATCATGCCCATAAGGCCCATAGCTCCGGCTCCGCCGAGTTTCAGCGCGTTGACGTTAAGTGAGCTTGCCCATTCTGAAATTACGTCAATAAGTCCCGCCGCGTAAAATCCGCCGAGCATCAAAGCACAGCAAAGATGAACGGCTCCACAAGGGAGATATTTTTTCCAGCCGTTTTTAATAACATTGCCTATTCCGTATTCACGTGTGCTTTTGAAGCAGCAGGCGATTATAGTAACCGTAATAAGCGAAAGAACTATCATATTTCCGAATCCGCTTATAAAAGGTATATTAGCGACAAGTTTCTGGAGCCATCCCCATATATATGTAATAACATTTGTGTTGACCTTGCTGCTCCAAGGACCATAGGCAAGTATCATTATTACGATAAGTGTAATCATAGGGATAAGTTTTGTAATACCTTTTTTAAGGATAGTACCCGCCTTTTCCTTAGGTATAAGATGTTCAGGCAGGGATTTTATCTTTATCCAACGTAATGTGTAAAAAGCGACAATGACCACACAACAGAAAGGAACTGTAAGGAACGACCATTTCAATACTACGTCGTAATTAGCTCCGCAAAGCGATGAGGCAAGTACGATAGCGTTTGTCATAGGAGGACAGAGTGAGCCGAGAAGTCCTCCGAGTACAAGAGACGCTGAAACCTGTTCAGGCTCCATTCCTAAGTCGATAAGCGGAGGAATTATAAGTACGCCTACTACACAGGCAGCCGAAAGTCCTTCTCCAAGAAGCGAACCAAAAAGTATAAGCGTAACCATACCTGCTACATATAATCCCTTCGGTGAATGTCCGAACGCCGCACGGCTGGCGCTAAGTACAACGTCCATCGTTCCCATAGCTATCTGTGTTTCCGCATATATACTTCCGAATATAGCTATCAAAATAACCCATGAAAGACGGTCAAGACCGTCAATATATGCGTTTACCCAGGCCATAGGACTGAATATTCCCGCGCTAAGAAGCGCAACCGCTCCGGATATTAATAGAGCCCAGTGAACCTTGCCTCCTATAACGGGTATTTTCTTTATTACTATAATTCCAATCAACACTAATATAGGAATAATAACTTTTATCATAACAGCACTCCTTTCAAAATATTTAATAAAATCTTGTTTTCTACGGACAGGACGGGTTCACGCCCAGGCCCGTTCAGTCTGATTTATCCGATCATTTTTTCCTTACACTTTACACAATCTTTTCTCTGGACACTGTACAGATGTTCCACTGCCTCATCGGCTAACATCTGATCCTCCTCCATTTTCCAGCCGCTGATACCGATGGCTCCGATAAGGTCTCCGTCAGCGGTAAAAACAGAGGTCCCTCCAGAGAGATAAGTCATCTTCGAGTCGCCCATAGCGTGTCTGTCAATTCCAAGCTTTTTCATCTGTTCCCACCAATCGGCGGCGCGGCGGCCCATGAGAGATTCTGTATAAGCCTTTCTGCCCACTATGTCTACGCTTCTTGATGCCATGCCGTCCATCATCGTTACAGAGATAACACTCATCAACGAAGCCGATAGCAACAGGCTTATTCGCCTCCTTAGCGCGATTTATTAAATATCGGATCATAATTTCGCGCTTTTCATAGTTCAAATACTCTCTTCTTTTTTTACTCCCCCTTTTTAATCTTCTTTTTCACAGTTATCAGCTATTACGCCCATTTGTATAGGACGGCAGGGCGCTCTATGGGTGGCCGGAAGGAACTCAGCCAACGGCCTTCCAAGCTTTTCCGACAGTATACGGGCCACCAGGCGCTCACAGCTCTTGCCCTGACACAAGCCCATTCCGGCCCTTGTGCGGCGTTTAATACCGTCAATCGTTGTCGCTCCCTCATCAATAGCTTTTTCTATATCTCCGCGTGTAAGCTCCTCACAGCGGCAGATAAGTTGGCTTGCTCTCTCCTTTTTCTCCGGAGCGTCAAGCTCTTCTCTTTCGTATATCCTTCTCATGCTGCGCACCTCGTTGATGTACTCCTTGGGCACGGCAATCGTCACTACGCAGGTATTCTTAAACGCCGGAGGATTCTTTATATTTGTAACTCTTCCCTTGCATACGACCTCTCCGGCTCTGTTGACCGCGTCAACCTCCGAGCCTTTTTCGGGCACCGGCAAATACTCAAAGGGGAAAGAAACCTCCGCTTCCGTTTCGGAATAGCCATAGTTTAATAAAAAGATAGCCTGTCCGGGGCACATTGCCACACAAGTTCCGCAGCCTGTACATTTCTCCTCGTCAAGATGAGGCAAGTTAGTGATCGGGTCGCCTATTGTGATAGCTCCAAACGGACAGGTTCCCTCACACGGATTGCAGGGGATCTCCTGTACGCATTCAATAACAGCAACACGGCCCTTTTTCATTCTCTCCTCACTGGGAATTCCGAAAGAGTTTTTCAATTCCTCCGCACTGGGAATTCCGGTATAGCGTACACCTTCTTTCATTACGCATTAGCTCCTTTCTTCGCAAGATACTCCTCCATAAGCGCCATCTGCTCAGCCTTTGCCTTCTGGCGTTTTTCGCCGAAAGCTCCCGTTCTCAGTGCCGAAAGCCTTACTTGAACTTCATTTTTGAGTTTCTCCGCCTTATCCTTATCCAAATATCCTAAAGATGAGGCCGCGGCAATTCCTGCCAGCTTTCCTTCCTCCATAGCCGATGAAGCCTCCTCAACTCCGGTTATGTCCCCCGCGACATATATTCCGTCAGCCGTAGTCGCCATATTGTCGTCATGGATAGGCACATGGCCTCCAAGTGCCGGAATGAAAGCGAACTCGCAGCCTGCCATATGCGCAAGCTCTGTCATAGGATTAAGACCTACTGCAAGACATACCGTATCAGCGGCAATGGCTCTCTCCGTTCCTTCTATCGGACGGAATTTATCGTCAACCTCGGCTATTATTACTCCTTCAACCTTTCCTTCGCCGTATACCTCTTTAATGGTATGCGATGTCAGGATAGGTACTCCGGCACGACGTATTTTGCCCGCGTGTACACCATAACCTCCTATGGCCGGAGCCGCCTCCACTAAAGCCTCTACCGTCGCTCCGGCCTGCATAAGCTGATAGGAAACTATCAAGCCTACGTTTCCCGAACCGAGCATTACTATATGTTTTCCGGGCAGTACCCTGTTTACGTTTATCATTGTCTGCGCCGCTCCCGCTCCCATTACGCCCGGAAGCGTGCTTCCCGGGAAGTCCATATAGTTTTCTTTTCCGCCTGCCGCAAGGATTATTTTGTCAGCGTGAATAGCGTAATGCGTTCCCTTCTGAACAACTCCGATCGTGTTGTCCCTGAAAACTCCATATGCGATACTGCTGAGCATAACGTCCGCATCGCTCTTTTCCAGTTCCTCCAAAAGCTGTCTGCCTATCTCATAGCCTCTTACTCCGGCACGGTGTTCCTTTGAGCCAAAAAATTTATGTATCTGTTTAAAAAGCTGTCCGCCTGGCAGTGCGTTTTCATCTATTAATGTAACCTTAGCTCCGAACCTGCTGGCCTCTATTGCCGCACACAAGCCTGCCGGACCCGCTCCGATAATAGCTATTTCTGTAGAGAGCCTTTTCATTCCGCTTCACCTCCGGTTTCTTCCTCACGGCCATATCCGTACTGTGGTTCAAGCCTCATTCCTTCCTCAACAAATGTTACGCAGGTTCTGACATTTGGCTGTCCGTTGACTATCATCATGCAGTCTGTGCAGCGTCCAATAGCGCAAAAGACGCCTCTTGGCTCATGCCTGTGTACAGTTTTGCGAAATGCCTTAATACCTGCCGCAAGAAGCGCTGCCGCTATGGGTTCGCCTTCTCTTGCCTGTATCGGCTGTCCTTTATAATAAATTGTCACTGTCTTTTTCTCAGGTAAATCACCCAGTATCGGATGGTTTACTACTCTTAATTCATCCATAATAAGCTGTCTCCTTTCCTTAAGGGTTTAAATGCCTTTCGGCAGGTTATTTGCTATTTCCTCCTCCGTAGCCTCGCTGTACGGTTTTACCAGTCTGTCAGGTCTTAACGGCTCGTTAGTAACCGAAAGCTCCTCACCGCAGATGATCTCGCTTACCATTTTTCCGATTATGGGGTTAAGAGAAAGTCCTCCGCCCTCAAAACCTGTAGCGAATATATAATTTTCCAAATACTTTGTTGTACCAACGATAGGAAGATGATCCGGAGTAAACGGTCTGAATCCTGAGAAGCTGCGGATAAAGTGAATATTTTTCAACGCCGGCATTTCACGACAGGCTTCAGCTATGAGCCACTCAATAGCCTCAATAGTGTTGCTCTTGTCAAAGTCGTCCCACTCGTTTGTGGCTCCTATAAGGATAGTTCCGGCCTCAGTCTGTTCAAGCGCAGTGCCATGTCCAAGCTTCTTAGTCATTTCGCTGAACAGTCCCATAAGCTCCGGCTGTAGCTTGGCGCAGAAGTTTGACGCCGTTGTCACAGGTCCTTTTATCATTGGGGCACAGCCTTCGGTTACAACGATCTGTCCCTTTCGCGGTTTAATCGGAACATATAGTCCGGCAGCTTTCCCCAGAAATCCGCTCCATGAGCCCGCGGCATCTACGATCACGTCGGCATAAAAATCTCCCTTAGGAGTCTTAACGCCGACCGCCCTGCCATTTTCGATTATCACCTCATCGACACCGGCGTCATATAAGATCGTCGCTCCCCTTTCCTCAGCTTTTCTCGCATAAGCGAATACGAGCTTGAACGGGTCTATCTTTCCGCCGCTGGGAGCATAGCTCGCGGCATATATATGTTCAGAGAGAAACGGCTCGCGCTCACGAAGCTCATCGCCCGTCAGCATATATATGTCCGCTCCGCTTTCCTGCATTTTCTTTGTGGCCGCCGCAACGATCTCATATTCCTGCTCATTGTCACAGAGCAGGTAGGAGCCGCTGCCTTCGGTAAAGCCGCAGTTGTCGCCCAAATCTTTAAGTATTTCCGGATACATACTTCCGCCTGTAAAGCCAAGATTGGTATGATAGCCCGGCATCTTTGTGTTGTGGTAGATATGTCCGTCACCGGCTCCGCTGCTGCCCGAAGCCAATGTCGCTGTCTTTTCAAGCACAAGCACTTTTTTATTCTTCTTGGTAAGCCAGTACGCGACGGAAAGTCCTATCATTCCTCCGCCGACAATTATTACATCGCTTTTCATAGTCTACTCCTTTCTCAATAATTACCTTGTAAATTCGTACAAACGCTTATCCGCGCACATTGTTAACAATTCTGTTGACCTTTTGGTACTCGCCCTTTAAGTAATAAATAATGTTCTCTACCGAAATTTTCTGACAGAGCGCGACCGACTCCGCTGAATAGAATGCCGCATGAGGTGTAATAAGCACATTTTCTCTGCCAACAAAAGGCGATTTAGTAAGGTCGGGGTTTTCGTCCCTGAATACGTCCAGACCGGCGGCGCTTACTTTGCCTGTGTCCAACGCCTTTAACAGCGCCTCCTCATCAACGCTGGCTCCGCGTCCCGCGTTAATGAAAACCGGAGACCTTTTCAGTCCGCTGAAAAAGCTGTCGTTGAAGAAATTTTCAACCTCAGCGGTCTGTATCATGTGGTTAGAAATAATGTCGCAGTTTTCCATGATGTATTCCGGATCAACAAGCTTTACGTCTATTTCCATTGCCATCTTTTCCGGAAGATACGGATCGTATGCGACAACCTCAATGCCAAACGCCTGGGCGCGTACCGCCACCGCCCGTCCTATTTTTCCAAGGCCGAATATTCCTAGCTTCTGGCCGCTCAGGCTGTGGATCACTCCGGCGTTTTTGGATACCCACATTTTTTTATTGTCAACTATGTTGATGTAATTTTTAATTTTTCGGTTTAAAGCCAGCATCAGCGCCATTGTATGATCGGCCACCTCGTTAGTGCAGTATTCTCCGACCGGCGTAACCGCTATATTCTTTTCAGTGGCGCAGTCAACGTCAACAAAGTTATAGCCGGTGGACGTCAGCGATATGATTTTCAGCTTATCAGCGCAGTCAAGCATATCTCTGTCTAAAACTATCAGCGCGGTGAGCAGTGCATCGGCGTCCTTTAAAAGCGCCTTAAACTCATCTTTTTTTGCCTCATCGTAGTTATAGATAACTGTCTGTACATCCGGGAAAGCGGCCTTTAATAAATTGATTTCATAATCAATATCTCTGTTTTGAGCCTTTGGCAGATCAGCAATTAAAATCTTCATTCTCTTTCCTCCTTATTTGAATAGTCAGGATCATTAAATAACTAAAATTTGCCTTAACAACTGTGTTATTTAACAAATTTTTTTAATAATTTGATTGAATTATATAAATTTTTCAGAATTTGTACCATTATGAAATAAAAATCTTTATTCATAACAAATAATTATGGCTGTTAAATCCAAATTTTTTTAGAGAGTTTTT
>CAZBNY010000107.1:0-6781 GCA_964493235.1 uncultured Lachnospiraceae bacterium | reverse complement strand
TCATTCATAACTTATTTTGTGCTTATGTTTATACCCGGGGACGCGGCCCAGCTTATACTCGGAACGGAGGCTACGGCCGAAAAGCTGGCGGAGCTAAGAGCCGCAATGGGACTGGACAGGCCGTGGATAATCCAGTACGCTGACTGGCTTAGGGGACTTGTAAGACTGGATTTTGGCGAGTCGTATCTCTATGGAACCGGCGTTTTAGAGCTGATATTGCAGAGGCTTCCGATTACTTTTTCGGTGGCTTTTTTCGCTATGGTTATCGCTTCGGTAATAGCTGTTATTTTGGGAGTTCTTTCCGCGATCTATAAGAACAGATTTATAGACTATTTTTCAAGAAGCGTCATGCAGATAGGCTCTGCGCTGCCGTCATTTTGGATAGGAATGCTGTTTATAATATTTTTCGGACTTAGGTTGAAGTGGTTTCCTATATCGGGCTATGTTCCGTTGAGTAATGGGCTTCTTCCGTATCTCAAAAGCCTTGTCATGCCCTGCACTGTCCTTGCCATAGGCGAGGTAGGAATGCTTATAAGGGCCGTAAGAACGAGCATGATAGATACGCTTGAACAGGACTATATGGAAATGGCCAGGGTAAAGGGGCTTAAAAGCACGACGATCTATTTCAAATATGCCCTCAGGAACGCCATGATAGCGCCGATAAACGTATTTGGTATGCAGTTCGCGAAGCTTCTTGGCGGAACGGTAGTTATCGAGTCGGTGTTCTCTTTGCCTGGACTTGGAAGGCTGCTGCTTGTATCTGTCGAGCAGAGAGATATTGTTTTGCTGCAGGGTATCGTAATGTTCATAACCACTGTCGTCGTACTCACTTCTCTTGTGGTGGATATAGCGGTCATGCTCCTCAATCCTAAAATAAGAGCGAAGGCGGGTGGGGAAGAATGAGAAAAGCGAAAAAAGCCGGACCCGCCGGAAACGGCAGAGTAAGCGCCAGCCTGATCATCGGTATTATATTGGCCTCATTTGTTGTGCTGATATGCCTTGTTTCATTTTTCTATATGCCGCATGACCCCAACGCTATGGCGACGGAGTTTAAATTCCTGAAACAGGGAGAAAACCCTGATTATATACTTGGTACAGATTATTTTGGCAGGGATATTTTGAGTAGGATCATGCAAGGTTCAAGGACTGTTCTGCTGGTCGGAGTTGTATCTACGGCATTCGGAGCAATCGTTGGAATATTGCTTGGGGCCGTTGCCGCAATGGGAAAAGGAGCCGTGTCGGCTGTCATAATGAGATGCATAGACGGCTTTATGGCGTTTCCCGGAATACTTTTGGCAATGATGCTTGTAACGGTCATCGGCAGAGGCGAAAAGGGCACCATTGTTTCGATCGCAATATTCATTGTGCCGGTTTTCGCGAGACTTGTGTATTCTATGATACTTGATTTGGAAAGTATGCTTTTTGTAAAGGCCGCCAAAAGCTATGGCATAACGAAAAAGAGGCTTTTCATAAAGCACTACCTGCCGATGATGGCGACAAGGCTCATAACCCAGTTCAGCTCCAGCGTGGCGCAGGCCATAATGGTGGAAACATCGCTGTCGTTTCTGGGACTTGGCATACAGGCGCCTAACGCGAGCTGGGGACTTATGCTCAGCGAGTCGAGAACGTATTTCATATCATATCCGTATCTGGCTGTTGCCCCGGGTATTGCCATTGTGATAACGGTGCTTGGGTTCAATCTTCTCGGCGACGGACTTAACGACCTCCTGGTAAGCAGAAAAGGAGGCAGGAAAAATGGATAAGCTCATTGAGATCGAGAATTTGACAATAACCGATAAGACCAACGGCAGGGTAATAGCCTCAAATATATCCTTTGAGCTTAAAAGAGGAGAGATACTCGGCTTTGTGGGTGAAAGCGGCTCGGGAAAAACTCTTTCCATGAAGACAGTCGTTAACCTTCTGCCGGAGAACCTTGCCTATACCTGCGATAAATTCCGTGTGCTTGGTACGGACTACATGAGCATATCGGAAAAGGAAAAGAAAAAGCTCATAGGGGCAAATATAGGGCTTGTTCCGCAGAATACGGTGTTTTATCTGCACCCTATGTTCAGAATAAAAAATCAGATAGCCGACGGCTATATGCTTTATAATAAGAAAACTAAGTCCGAGGGACTGAAAAGGGCCTTGGAAAAGCTTAGTATTGTTGGCTTTGAGAATCCCGAGCGCATTTTGGATATGTACCCCTGGCAGCTTTCCGGCGGAATGAGACAGAGGGTAAATATAGCGATGTCGCTTATGAACGACCCTGAAATACTCATTGCCGACGAGCCGACGACCGCCCTTGACAGTACGCTTCAGTCCCAGGTAATGGACCTTTTTAAGAGGATAAACGAGGAGGAGGGCGTGTCTGTCGTAGTTATCTCCCATGATCTGGGCGTAATAAAGAAATACTGTCATACCATAGCCGTGATGTACGCCGGACAGATATTGGAGAAGGCACCCTCTGACGAGCTGTTTGAAAAGCCGATCCATCCCTATACAAGGGCGCTTATCAGGGTAATACCGTCGCTGAATATCAAAAGGGACGAGAGGCTTATGGAGATCCCGGGCTTTGTTCCCGAAAAATACAGAGACAGAAAAGAGTGTATTTTCAAAAGAAGATGTACGGAAAAATGCGGAATATGTGAGAGTGAGGTAACGGAGAAAACGATAAATGGCCATTACTTCAAATGCAGCAAATACGCGGAGGTGGCGGCTGATGGAAGATGAAAAAAAATATGTTCTCCGCGGTGAAAACCTGCACAAGGAATACGTAATGGGAAAAAGCATGTTTGGAAAGCCGGTAAAAAAATATATCGCGCTCAAAGGCATAGATATAGGTGTATGCTGCGGGGAAACGCTCGGCCTTGTCGGCGAGAGCGGAAGCGGAAAATCCACGACAGGTGAGATTTTAGGCGATCTGCAGCGGCCGACAGAGGGAAATGTATACTATCTCGGCAAAAATATTTCTGAGATGACCAAAGAGGAATACAGAAAATACAGAAGGGATATACAGTTTATTTTTCAGGACCCAAAGGGGTCTATGAATCCGAAGTTTACAGTATACCAGGTGATGAAGGAGCCGCTTGTTACTCTTGGGGTCATGCCGGAGGGGGCCGAAATGGACTCGCTCATAAGGGACTATATCGAGAAGGTCGGTCTTGAGGAGGACATACTTTCGGAAAGTCCGTCAAGGTTGAGCGGAGGACAATGCCAGAGGATAGCCATAGCCAGAGCGCTTATTGTCAAGCCGAAGGTCATTATATGTGATGAGCCTGTTTCGGCTCTTGACGTATCGGTTCAGGCGCAGATACTGAACCTGCTGAGGGACCTGCAGAGGGAGCTTAAGATAGCGTATGTGTTTATCTCGCATGATATAGGCATAGTTAACTATATGGCCGACAGGATCGCCGTGATGTATTTGGGAAGGATCGTAGAAAGCGGCACCGCCGGCGAGGTGTTTGGTAATCCGAAGAACGAATACACTAAAAAATTGGTGGAATGTGCGCTTATGTAAGGGTTCAACCAACTTCGTTAAATTTTTGATGTTTATTTGGGTATTTCAGTGAAAAACGCGGTCAAAATGTGATAAACAGATTTTTTTCAAGATGTTAAAATTTATAATAAATTTTATAAAATTTGAGATTTTAATATTAAAAAGATAATAGCAAATCAGATATCATACATTGTTTTGTTATTGTTGCATAAAAAGAGAAATGTTATACAAAAGATACTTCTGCAAAAACATCAAAAAAGTAAATATTGTTAATAGAATAGCTTAAAACGGTTGCAAATTTTATCCGATGGTGGTATTATTATAGATGTATTATGAGATAAGTGAGAGATTAATTATGCTGTTTGTTCAGCGGTCGCGATTTGTCTTATTTACACAAAAAATGTAAATATCTTGGTTTTCTGTCGCCTCGCAGGCTGAAAATCGAGATTTGTGTCCCTGACGTATGGGATACGCAAAAATATATTATCTATAATGAAAAGGAGATATGTATTATGAAACAGTTGGAAGGCGTAAAAGTTGTAGATTTGTCAACATATATCGCTGCACCTTCATGCGGTAGGATTCTTGCTTCATACGGCGCAGAAGTTATCAAGGTTGAGTCACCCAAAGGCGATGACTTAAGAAAAGCTCAGGTTAGCTACACATATCCTGCTGAGACTGAGGAGAACAGCTTCGGTATGGACGTTCAGAACGCAAACAAAAAGGGCCTTTGCCTTAACTTAAAGGCTCCCGAAGGTAAAGAGGCTATGTTAAAGCTTCTTGCTACTGCCGATGTATTCCTTACAAACAACCGTGTACAGGCTCTTAAAAAGATGGGTCTTGACTGGGATACGTTACACGCTATGTTCCCCAGACTTATCCATGCTTCTATCCTTGGTTACGGTGAGGAAGGCCCTCTGAAAGACAAACCCGGATTTGACTACACATCATATTTCTCAAGAGGCGGTATTGCCAATTCACTTATGGAAAAAGGTACAGCTCCCGCAGTTCCCGTATCAGGTTTCGGCGATGACTATGCCGGCATAGCTCTTTCATCAGGTATCTGCGCTGCTCTTTACAGACAGGCTAAGACAGGCGAAGGCGAGAGAGTAACAGTTTCACTTCTTGACGCAGCTGCATATGGACTTAACTGGATACTTGGACCCAGAGATTACGGCTCAGAGCTTCCTATGTCAAGGAAAAAGACAAACAGTGCTGTTTGCACAACATATAAGACAAAAGACGACAGATGGATTCAGCTTGCTCTTATTCAGTATGACAACTGGTTCCCTAAATTCGCTAAAGAAGGTATTGGCGCTCCCGAGCTTCTTGAGGATCCCAGATTCTCTACATACGCTGCAATGCTTCAGAATATCCCTGAGCTCGTTGAGGCTATTGAGCCTTATATGGCTAAAAAGACTCTTGCTGAGTGGGAAGATACACTTACAGTTCTTGACCTTCCTTTCGAAAGAGTACAGACAATGTCAGAGCTTGCTGATGACCCTCAGATGTGGGCTAATGACTCTATCTTCAAGAAAGAGACTCCTGATGGAAAGAACATCTACTTCATCAGAACACCTATCAAGTTCACAGTTGATCCTATGCTTAAGGAAGAAGAAGGCCGTGGAAGATCACCTAAGCTTGGTGAGGATTCAACAGAGATCCTTAAGAGCCTTGGCTATGATGACGCTACGATCGCTGACTACCTTGCAAAAGGCATCGTTGTTGAGAAGAAGTAATTTAATACTTTCTGAGCCCCGAATTTATTCGGGGCTATTTTTTTCATATTTTGGTTGACAAATGACAGGTGTTGAAGTATAATAACTTTTGCGTGAAAAAACGTGAAAAAGATATGCCCAGATAGCTCAGTCGGTAGAGCAGAGGACTGAAAATCCTCGTGTGACTGGTTCGATTCCGGTTCTGGGCACTTTAAAAAAGCGGATAATTTGGTTATCCGCTTTTTTTATAGTGTATTTCCGCAAAGGAAAGACGAAGTCATAAACTATGTCGCATCCTCTTAAGAAACCATAGATTATAAAAAGTCCTGAATGGCGGCTGCCGCGTTAAAAAGCCTCGCTGTGCCAAATCCGGCACGGCTGCGTTTTTTGCCTGTCAATCCGCACTATTTAGGACTTTTTGTCATTACTATAGATTTTTTATTTATGGCAGACGCTGTAAACCTGCTTACGCTGCCGGAGTATATTCTATTTCTCCGTCAAATCCGTCGGAAAAATACATATTGCCGTCGTTATCTATAAATACCGCGTCTATTCCGTCAAGGCTGTTTATCAGCTCCATACCGCTGTCAAGACCGAGAACAAAGCATGAGGTACTGAGAGCGTCGCCGTCCACTGACTTGTCGGATATAATAGTGACTGAGCAAAGTCCGCTGTCGGCGGGATAGCCGGTCTTGGGATCAAGTATGTGGTGATAGCGGATTCCGTCCTCTATAAAGAAGCGCTGATAGTCGCCGGAGGTAACAAGGGATTTATCGGAGGTCGTTACATAGCCAAGAATGCTGCCGTCGTCGGCCTTAGGGTCCTGAATACCGAGATAGAAGGGGCGGTTTTCCAACTCGTTTGAACCTATGGCATACAGATTGCCGCCAAGGGAGATGGTCGCCGAGGTAACTCCGTTTTCCCTGAGATAGTCGGCAAGCTTGTCCGCTATGTAGCCCTTGGCTATGGCGCCGAGGTCGATTGCCTCGGCAGGAGACTCGAGAGTAACCGTATTTCCCTCGATCTTTACCTTAGTATAATCTATTTTGGACCTAAGGGCCTCGATCTCATCGGCGGGCGGAACATGGGGCTCCTCGCCGTCAAAGTCCCACCTTATACTTAACGGAGCGGTAGTTATATCAAGCGCCCCGTCGGAAAGCTCGCTGTAGTGCCTCGCCGTCTCCAGGATCTCAATAGTGGCGTCGGACACCTCAACAGGCTGTCCGCCGGAATTGTTTATTCTGTAAACATCACTGCCTTCGATAGTACGGCTTAATGTATCCTCATAGTCAGAGCATAGCTCAAAGGCCTCGCTTATCAGCTCATCAGCCGTTTTTTCCTTATTTTTCTCATTATATACCGTTATAGTGCATATTGTGTCAAGCATGAATTCTGATTGTCTGACCCGCTCGGCTTTGGAACAACTTGTTAGGATTACAAAACTTATTGATAATAAAAGCAATTTTTTCATTTTCTTTCTCCTTAAAAAGTGTATAATATATTATGAACTATTTTGATAATAATTTCAATATAATCAGAGAGGTTGCTAAATGAAAAAATTTGATAT
>CAZBNY010000106.1:0-6821 GCA_964493235.1 uncultured Lachnospiraceae bacterium | reverse complement strand
TTAGCTGTTTTTCTGTTTGCCAAATGAATTCTGCCTCGGCGCAAAAAACACAGGGCGGAAAAATTCCGCCCTTTAGCAATCAATATTATCCTCTTGTCCATCAGGCCTATCAGCTTAGCACTTAAGCTTATCGGCGCCGCCCATATAAGGTCTGAGTACCTCGGGGATCCTTACGCTGCCGTCTGCCTGAAGATTGTTCTCAAGGAAGGCGATAAGCATTCTGGGAGGAGCGACAACCGTATTGTTGAGCGTATGAGCGAAATATCTCTCGCCGTTCTCGCCGACAACCCTTATTCTGAGCCTTCTTGCCTGAGCGTCGCCGAGATTTGAGCAGCTGCCCACCTCGAAATACTTCTTCTGTCTGGGCGACCATGCCTCTACGTCAACCGATTTCACCTTAAGGTCTGCAAGGTCTCCCGAGCAGCACTCGAGTGTTCTTACGGGGATATCAAGAGATCTGAAAAGGTCTACAGTATTCTGCCAGAGCTTGTCAAACCACATCTTGCTGTCCTCAGGCTTGCAGACAACTATCATTTCCTGCTTTTCAAACTGATGGATCCTGTAAACTCCTCTTTCCTCTATGCCGTGAGCGCCCTTTTCCTTGCGGAAGCAGGGTGAATAGCTCGTAAGCGTATAGGGAAGGTCGGCCTCCTTATTGACCGTATCAATGAATTTACCGATCATCGAATGCTCGCTTGTGCCGATAAGATAAAGATCCTCGCCCTCGATCTTATACATCATGGCGTCCATCTCGTCAAAGCTCATAACGCCTGTAACAACGTCGCTTCTGATCATAAAGGGAGGTACGCAGTATGTGAAGCCTCTGTTTATCATAAAATCTCTCGCATAGGAGATAACAGCCGAATGAAGTCTGGCAACATCGCCCATAAGATAGTAGAAACCGTTTCCGGCTACCTTTCTGGCGCTGTCAAGGTCAATACCGTTGAACTTCTCCATGATTTCAGTATGATAAGGTATCTCATAATCGGGAACGACCGGCTCGCCGTACTTCTGGACCTCTACGTTCTCGCTGTCGTCCTTTCCGATGGGTACAGAAGGATCAATGATGTTGGGGATAGTCATCATTATCTTCTTGATCTTCTCCTCGACTTCTTTTTCCTTCTCTGTCAGCTCGTCAACTCTGGTAGCGTTTTTAGCTACCTCGGCCTTAACTCTCTCGGCCTCCTCCTTTTCGCCCTTTGCCATAAGTCCGCCGATCTGCTTTGAAAGCTTGTTTCTGTCGGCACGGAGAGCCTCGACCTCCTGCTTGATCTTTCTGTTTTCAAGGTCAAGCTCTATTACCTCGTCAACGAGGGGGAGCTTGCTGTCCTGAAATTTATTCCTGATATTCTGTTTTACGATTTCGGGATTTTCTCTTAAAAATTTGATGTCTAACACTGTTTTTCCTCCTAAAAATATTGTTTTAGCTCTACGGCCGAGCATAAAAATAAGCCCGTCCCGTAAAGCGCTATGCCTTCACCGGGACGAGCCTTATTGACCCGCGTTGCCACCCGAATTGACGTTTTCCGTCCTCTCAAACTGCTGTAAAGGGCTTACCCTTCCGGCTTTCACCGGGGACTAAGAAAGTGGAACATCTTTTCACGCTGCCGTCTCGCACCGGCCGACGGCTCTCTGCAAACGCTACGGGATTTAGCTTTCCTCAAACGTCCGTATTTTCTGAACATAAAGCCATTATAGCACATAAAATATAAAAATCAACACGAAATTTGATATTTTCTTTCGCTGAATTTTACTGCCGCCGCCGAAAGTCCGAAAATTATTGTTTTCATTGTTTCACAAAATCAGATCCGTGTATCTATTTACACAAAACGCGCATCTTTTATAATGTAATATATTTTATTGAGGTCAAATACCCGTTAATACTCGGCTCAAAGGGAGTTTCTATGATATATAAAATTATTTTCGAATGGTACCCTTCATCGGTACTGCTCTCGGCTCCGCCTGCGTATTCTTTCTGCGGGACAGCATAAAGCCGCTTATACAAAGAGCGCTGCTCGGCTTCGCTCTGGGATAATAATGTTTTACACTTTCTCATACCAATGGTATAATCGTACAAAAGGGGGCAAAAAAATGGACAAAAAATTTACCTGCGCGGACTGCGCCGTTACCAATTGCGATTCTCAGGACAAGGCATATCCCTCGTTCTGCTACACCACCGGCCTGCCCGAGGAATTCATCAACGAAGCAATAAAAGCCTATGACGAGGACGACAACAAAAAAATGATGATCTCCGCGGCGGACGTGGAATATGAATATTACTGCCAAAACACAAGGCTTCAGGACACGATGGAATTCGCCAAAAGAATGGGCTGGAAGAAAATCGGCATAGCGACCTGTGTCGGCCTTATTTCCGAGACCCGCACTCTGTCAAAGATACTGAGGGCTAACAGTTTTGAGGTTTTCGGCGTCGGCTGTAAGGTCGGGGCCTATCCAAAGGTAAAATTAGGTATCGATCAAAAATGCGAGGCAGTTGGCAAAAACATATGCAATCCTATTTTGCAGGCCAAAACATTGAATGCCGAAAGTACCGACATGAACATAATAATGGGACTTTGCGTAGGGCACGATATGCTTTTCACAAAATATTCCAAAGCTCCCGTTACTACCCTCGTAGCCAAGGACAGAGTTCTTGGTCACAACCCTGTCGCGGCGCTGTATATCGCCGAAAGCTACTACAAACACAAGCTTTATCCGCATTAAAAAAAACAGCGAGGAAAATTTTCCTCGCTGAAATTTTATTTGCCTATCATTACCCCGACATTGCCGTTTACCGCAAGCCTTATCAGACCGCACACCGCCAGATGGAGCGGATAGTAGATATAAAACAGCCATTTCATGCCCTTCCATTCTCCGCGTTTGCCGTTATACGCCTTAAGGAGAGGAATTGCAAGCACAACAAACATTTGTATGATCCCGTATACCCTGTTTACGAACAGGAAATAAATCAGCGCGTAGAGAGAAACATAAAATACCATTCCGGTCATCTGCTTTTTGAAATCGCCCCTGTTCTGCCCTATGGAGACTATAGCCAATACGGCGATGCAACTCCAGTCCGAACAAAATGTGATAACGCATATCAATATCAGCAGCAATATTTTCACCCACTGCTTTAAGTCCTGTCTGTCTATAATAACCAGCGCGATAAGTCCCCACGCCAGCGACCATATCACGCTTGTCTGGTTGAATATCGTAGTCTTAAAGGGGATAAACGGTATCCCGAAGGCAAAATTATAAGCAAAATGCGAAATCACCGCAAACCCGAACAGCCTTAACGCGTATTTTTTAACATCTCTTGTATAATGATAACCCTCAGCTATGAAATACCACATGATAGGGGCAGTAAGCCTTCCTATAATATGGCAGAGTATTATCCACCAATCTGTCGGATAATTGGGAAACACGGCAAATATTACATGGTCCAGCGTCATGGCTGAGATCGCTATCATTTTCAATTGGTTTGAATTAAGGCCACTGGCTCTATTTCTTGTCATAGCTTCCCTCTGTTATATTTTTACCGGTTTTCAGCCTTATTATATAACGAAAGGAAATTTTTGTCTATTGATTATTTTATCATATTCAAAATATATATGTACCGAAAGGTCTTCGCCAAACCTTTTGAGTTAGGCTATATGCTCCGCAACCGCCCCTGTGCGGATCATTGACGCGCCCCCTGCGATACGGCGGAGCGCCTCGCCGAGGGCTCTCCTCCGCATATAAAGGAGACCTTTAACTATGTCCAGTCAACATGATAAATGTCGTCAGCGGGTGAAATGGCCTCGCTCTCGTCTATGCAGCCGATCTCAATGGGCTCGAGTATCCGGGCCTTAACAAAGTGATCGATACGGCATTTTGCCATTACATGGATAGATACGGCCTCCCGAATTCCCCTAATCATCTTAGGGTCGCTCAGATACTGCGATGAAAACGGCAATATAATTATATTTGAGGAAAGCGACAGCCTTAAACGAACGGGTAAAGAAGTCTATGACGACTATTTTTATCAGGAGGAAAAGGCCTTCCTTCCGTGGATCAGGCGCTGCCTGAGCGAGCCAGCCTTATAATACTTAGCGGCAGGAGCGATTACGATGTTATGGAAAAATGTGAGGCGGGCACTGTTTCGATCGACGGAAAGCCATATGTGAGCGTCAGCTTTGTTTGCGACACTCCCGGGCCATACGGAGGCTATCCCGATACGCCGGCAAATATCGTCTTCTTTGAGATGCTTTAGCCGCCCTGCTATAATATCGGCTCAATTACCGCCTTGAAATATCCGTCCAGCTCCTCCGGGGTTTGTTTCATTTGTCCCTTTAACCACCACTGGACCATTTCCACAAAGCTGCCGGAAATATGATTTATCAGAAAATCCTCCGGCAGACTTGCGCTTTTTACCGCAAACTGGGTCCGTATCAGCTCATCGAGACTGTCCTTAAAATACCGCAGGAATATCTCATTGCTTTCGCATGAAAGCAGACCAAGAATATTATTATCGTTTTCAGCCAGATGCTGTAGGAGATGGCAGAACACCGACTCCGGCGCGCTGCTGTCCGAATAAAGTCCATGTGTATGCGTCCTGTCCATAGCGCTCATCACGATATGCCCGAACAGCTCGCTGCACAGTTCTTTAAGCAGATCGTCTTTTGCCTCAAAATGGGCGTAAAATGTACTTCTCCCTATATTTGCCTCATCAATTATCTCCTGTACCGTTATATTGTTGTAGCTCTTATGCTCCAGCAGGGTCCCGAAGGCTCTGAATATGGCTTCCCGTGTTTTCTTCTGCCGTCTGTCCATGACTTCCTCCCGTACAAATTTCCAAAAATGTCCCGTATCTTACAAAACTCTTATTTTGATTATTGTTTTTGAGCCTGAATTCGCTAAAATAAAATCAAACAAAGTGTTCGTTAATAAACAAAGTATACGTTGTCAGTCTTACAATGTCAAGCTAAAGGGGACTTGGTTATGTTAAAAAAGATAAATGATTTTCTGGCGGGACTTCCAATGACTATTATCAGCGGAATATTCCTTGTGCTTAGCTTTACGCTGCCAAGGGCCGGTATCAATATGCCTGTTGACCCGGCGTGGGCGTCAGTGCTTATCAGCGGTATACCTCTGCTGTATTTGGCACTGTGGAGAGTTGTGTATAATCCCGGAATAAGCAAGATCTCGTCCGCTTTGCTGATCACAATAGCGATGTTCGCGGCCATAGCCATCGGTGATCTGTTTGCCGCCGGAGAAGTGGCCTTTATTATGTCGATCGGCGCCATTTTGGAGGAAATGACCACCGACCGGGCAAAAAAAGGTCTGAAAAAGCTCATAAGCCTTGCCCCATCGCAGGGACGAAGGCTCGCTGACGGCAAGGAAGAAATGATACCTGCGGAAAACATATGTATAGGCGATATTCTGCGCATACTTCCCGGGGAAACAATACCTGCCGACGGTATAATCATAAACGGCGAAACCTCCGTTGACCAGTCAATAATGACAGGCGAATCATTGCCGGTGGATAAGTACGTTGGCGACGAAGTGTTTTGCGGAACCATGAACCGCTTCGGCTCCATAGACATCACCGCCGAAAGAGCGGGCGCCGACAGCTCCCTCCAGAAGCTGATACGAATGGTAGAGGAGGCCGAAAGCAAGCAGGCCCCCATGCAGCGCATAGCCGATAAATGCGCGAGCTGGCTCGTTCCCGTAGCGCTGTGTATAGCGATCGCCGCCGGTCTGGCGACAGGCGATATTGTCCGTGCCGTAACCGTTCTTGTCGTTTTTTGCCCTTGCGCCCTTGTGCTGGCTACGCCTACGGCCATTATGGCCGCTATCGGTCAGGCGACAAAGCACGGCGTGATAATAAAATCCGGCGAGGCCCTTGAAAAGATGGGAAAGGCCGACATCATAGCCTTTGACAAAACGGGTACCCTGACCCGTGGACAGCTTGAGGTCAGCGATATAATTCCCTTTGGCGTGGATAGAGATGAGCTGCTCTCACTCACGGCCTCGGCCGAGGCAAAGAGCGAGCATCCGCTCGGGAAGGCCATAGTTGATCTTGCCGAGAAAAGCGGCATTGTAATTATGGAATCAGACTCCTTCAAAATGTCCGCCGGAAGGGGAGTTTGCGCTAAGACAGCCGGCAAAAGGCTTCACTGCGGCAGTGAAAAATATTTAAAGGAAAACGGCATTGAGATAAATTATGAAGTAGAAAAGGAGCTTAAAAGACTCAGAAACGAGGGAAAGGCCGTAATTCTCGCGGCGTCAGACGGACAGTGCGTTGGCATTTTCGCCCTCTCGGACATACTGCGTCCCGAGTCCTCGGAGGTGGTTTCAAAACTTGATTCAATGAATGTAAAAACGGCTCTGCTCACGGGAGACAACAGCAAAACCGCGGAATATTTTGCTAAAATGGCCGGTATTTCCGAGGTCTATGCCGAGCTTTTGCCCGAAGAAAAGGTCGGCGCCATAGAGCGGCTGAAATCTGACGGAGGAATGGTATGTATGATAGGCGACGGCGTGAACGACGCTCCCGCCCTCAAAACCGACGACGTGGGTATCGCTATGGGCAGTATGGGCAGCGACATAGCCGTTGAGGCCGCCGATATTGCCCTTATGAGCGACGATATTTCCAGACTGCCTTATCTCAAACGGCTTTCCAACGCCACAGTCGGCACGATCAGGCTGAGTATAACCCTTTCCATGTGCATCAATTTTTTGGCCGTCACGCTTTCGGTAATGGGCATGCTTACTCCCACCACCGGAGCGCTCGTACATAACGCCGGCTCCTGCTTTGTTGTGCTTATCGCGGCGCTGCTATA
>CAZBNY010000105.1:0-6832 GCA_964493235.1 uncultured Lachnospiraceae bacterium | reverse complement strand
GCAAAGCTGCCTATCGTTATGACATCGGGGAAATATCGGAATCGTCCCTGACCAAGCAGCTCAGAGAGCTTGAGGCCGACGGGTTTATTGACAGGCATGACTTTAAGGAGGTACCGCCAAGGGTCGAATACGATCTGACGGAGCTTGGGAAAAACTTCATGGAGGTTTTGAGCTTTATGAAAAAATGGGGAGACGAAAACATCATGGACGATGCCGAAAAATAAAGGGAATTTAAGCGTGGCTTGTATTTTCAGGCAAATAGTGATAGAATTACATCGGACATTTTTTAGAAGGGTGATATTAAAATGGAAGAAATCATTGAATATAAATATGATACTCAGCTTTTGATAGAGGGAAAAAATCTTTCAGAGGACGAGATACACGATCATATTATGAATAATATAGAAGGGGACTGCCTTATCGCCGTAGGCGACGAGGAGCTTATTAAGATCCACTTTCACACCAATACGCCGTGGAAGGTTTTAGAATACTGCGCGTCGCTGGGCGACGTGTACGACGTTGTTATTGAAAATATGCAGAGACAGGCGGACGGCCTTCAGGGATAAGGGAGGCTTTCGGTTTAAGGTTTTTGTAAAGTTTAAGAGGTTGCAATAGATATTTTTTTGGTTTATAATGAAATAATTAGTTGAAGGAAAGACCGCTTTGCGGCTGCCCAAACATGACGGGAGTAAATATATGGACAATACGGACGAAACTTTTATTGTTATAATGCTCAAGGATAAGGAAACGGGCTTTTTGGACAAGGAGCTCGGCTGTTATGCCGTAGATGACAAATATGATCTGATTTATAATGCCTATGCTCTTGAGGAGGACGACGGGCTTTATGTTTATTTAAAGCTTACCAGCGGAAGGGACGTTGAGGACTGGGAGTATGACGCTGTGTTTGACTACTACGATCCCGAAACGGTTTCTCAGGAGGTCATTTCTGTCGAGGAGGAGGACGGGGACTACAATCCGGTTTGGATAGTGAAGTTTGCCTTTATTGACAACATTGAGATGATGGAAGAAAAAATGAAAAAACTGCTTGAATTGCATAAAAAGGAGCTGGACTCGGTTTATGAAACAATCGCAGACAAAAAGGACGAATATAGTGAAAACTAAAGGTTTGAGATATATACTTTCAAGAACTATGCTCGTACTTTGTGCCGCAGGCATGGCTCTTACAGGCTGTACCAATAATACGGTCAAGCCTGACGATGAGCAGAGCGTGATAGATGAGAAGGACGAGCATACTGATGACAAAAATAATCAGGCTGATATTCCGCCGGTGATCGACATTCAGGACGAGGATCCGGAAAATAATGATGATGTCCAGAATCAGGACGTGCCGGTGCCGCCTGCGGATAATACTGAGACAACAAAGCCTGCAGATCCGATAACGACCACGACAAGCACGACAAAGGACCCGTCGGTGTCCTGGTCAAAGCTTGAAAGCGCGGCTAAGGCCGGGCAGAGCTTTTACAGTGAATATTATACAAAAACAAGAATAATCAGCAGAAACGGATATTTGTATAACTATGCCGCCAGCACCCAGATAACGACGGACTATCTTATAAAAGAGGGAAAGCTTACGGGCACCTATTCGGGAATATCGATAATGCTCATGTATGGCAGCGATATATCGTCTAAGGGCGGCAACAGCGTACATATTACGGGAACAGACAAGGAATTTACGGTATTTGCTTTCATGAAGCACCCGAGCGAGAATAAATACGTATTTTCATCGGCGGGCGGCTCCTATGGAACCCTTACCGAAAGCGCGTATAACTCGCTGATGGCGGCCTATTCCATGAATCATGGCACGATAAGAAGGCTTACGCCATCTAACAGCGAATATGACAGGATACTTAGCTGCATCAAGATGTACGAGAGCAAATATGAGCAATACTTTGTAAGAAGCATTACGGTAGACGATGAATATGCCTTTGCCGTACTGAGCGGACGCGCCAACGCGGCTACCATAAGGGAATATATATTAAAATATGAGAACGGTATATGGGAAGTAGTGCTTGACGACCTTGAGACCGAGAGCAGACTGCCGGTAATTGTAAATAAGGCCCTTCCTGATTTCAATATGTCGCTTCTTCCGACATACTCGATCAAGGACTATACTATGCTTACCGACTACAGTGCCGTTATGGACGCGCTGACAAAGGCAGGACTGTATGCCAAGGACGATACGTTCTATTATTTCTGCGGAACGAAGGAGTTCTGCTATATGATAACTGACAGCGGAAAACGGTTCCTTTGCCAGTACAATAACGGAACGTGGGAGTGCTATAAGGTGCTGGATTACTATGACGCTTTGAGCAAGCTCCAGAGTATGTCAAACAACGCTCCTACATTTATATTGCTGGACTTGGAGTAAAAATATGAAATATATAACAGATAACAATGATATTATCCTTACGGAATACGATAGCTTTGTTATTTCACAGACGCTGGAATGCGGACAGTGCTTCCGTTTTGAGTGTATCGGTGAGGAAAACTATGTTGTGATTGCCTTTGACAGAATATTGAACATATATCAGGACGGCGGGAATATAGTTTTCAAAATACAACAGAGGAAGATTTTAAGAATATTTGGATAAAATATTTCGACCTCGACAGGGACTATGACGAAATAAAGGCAAAAATATCAGAAAATGATGAGATACTTCAAAGGGCGGTGGACTTCGCTCCGGGTATAAGAATACTCAATCAGGACAGGTTTGAATGCCTTATATCCTTCATAATTTCCCAAAACAACCGCATACCTATGATAAAGAAGGTAATAAGCAATATAAGCAAAAAATACGGAAAATATATCGGTTCCTTTGAGGGTGAGGAATATTATGCCTTTCCTAAGGCGGAGGAGCTGGCCGCCGCTGACGAGTCCGGACTTATGGAATGCAGAACAGGCTTCAGGGCGAAGTATATAATGGACGCCGTTTATAAGGTGCTGCACGGCGAGATAAGCCTTGAAGGCGACGACATGGACACCGACAGCCTGAGGGATATGCTTATGACGATCAAGGGTGTTGGACCCAAGGTGGCCGATTGCGTAATGATGTTCTCCTTTGGAAGATGCGAGACCTTCCCGACTGACGTATGGGTAAAAAGGATAATGAGCGAGCTTTATTTCGGCGGAAAAGAGGCCAGCGTTAAGGAAATTCACGAAAAGGCAGAGGAATGCTTTGGTGAATTTGCCGGATATGCTCAACAGTACTTGTTTAATTACGCAAGACATTTTAAAATAGGAGCATAACTGAATATTAAATACTGATTCGGCAGGCATTGTCTGCCGAATATTTAGGATATAGTATGACATAACAATATTACAAAACTATAGCGGCGTGGTCGATGATCGCTGGAGGTGCGGCATGAAAAATATTACGATTGACGACTTTAACGGAGAGGAACTTAAGGAGCTGTTAAATTATTATTACGGAAATGTTTTAGTTACTGACGGCAACGGGGTCTTAATATATCTGAATGAAAGCGCGGCAAGCTCATTCGGACTTACTGTCGATGAGATATTAGGCCGTACCTGTTATGAAATGCATATAGAGGGATATTCTGATTACAGTGTGGCTGAGGAAGCGCTTAAGAGCAAGAAAAGCGTAATATCAAGATACACAACTAATAAAGGAATAAATGTAATATGCTGCGCCAATCCTATTTTTGATGACAAAGGGAATGTAAGAAGGCTGGTCGTCTATACCCAGGACATGAATATGCTCAAGAACGTAATGCAGGAGATAGAGAACGAAAAGCTGAAAACAAAAAACATACAGCAGACGCTTTCTTATCTTCAGGAAAAGATGGCCTGCCAGAATATAGTCTGTGCCAGCGAGGTCATGGACGACCTGTTTAAAATACTTCTGAATATCGCACCTACGGACTCCACCGTTATGATATACGGCGAGAGCGGAACGGGAAAGGAGGTACTGGCCAACTTCGTCCATCAGAACAGTCTGAGGAGGGATAAGCCTTTTATACCAATCAACTGCGCCGCGATCCCGGCGGAGCTTATGGAGGCGGAATTTTTCGGCTATGAAAGGGGAGCCTTTACCGGAGCGAACCGAGAGGGGAAGGCAGGCCTTTTTGAAATGGCTGACGGCGGGACTATTTTCCTTGACGAGCTTGGCGAGATGTCGCTGTCTCTCCAGTCAAAGCTGCTGAGGGTGCTGGAAAGCGGTGAGGTAAAGCGTATAGGCAGCAGCAAGACCATTAAAACCGATGTGCGGATAATATCGGCCACAAACAGGGATCTGAAAAAGATGATAATGGAAAAGACCTTCAGGGAGGACCTGTATTACAGGCTCAATGTAATTCCTGTAAAAATACCGCCGCTTAGGGAAAGGCCCGAGGACATCGAGGCGCTGAGCCTGCATTTTTTGAACGAGTATAACAGGAAGTACGGAAAGAATGTCGAGATCTCCGATAAGGTAATGCAGGACTTCAAGGAATATTCTTGGCCCGGAAACATAAGAGAGCTCAGAAATGAGATAGAAAGATATGTAATTACAGAGGGCAGGATCAAGCTATCCATAGATACGGCTTTTTCTCAGGAAAATCCCGAAACGGCGCCGGTGATCACCGACGGAGGAAAAAATGTGGCGTTCAACGGCTATATTGGCCCGCTTAAGGAAGTAATGGGAAAATATGAGTATGAATACATAAGGTCGGTAATAAATGAGTGCGGAGGAGTCATGACCGAGGCGGCAAAGAGGCTCGGCATACACCGTTCGGCGTTATATAAAAAGTTGGATAAATACAGCAGCATAAAAAAATAAATGTATAAAAAAGTAGACGTGTATAAAATTTTAGACAGTATGCGTCTATTTTTTTATACATTAACAAAATTAAACCTGATTTGAATAAATTTTATTTTATTGGCAGAAACAAAAGCTGACTTGAAATGTAGATAAAACGATACAAATATGTAGACTTTTTTAGACAAACCGGACGATTTCAAAGGCAAAATAAAATTTTTTTAGCGTGGATTTAAAATTTGGCACGGTGTTTGCTGTTATATATGGGCATAAGAAGTTAATAAACCAACAAATAATTTCAGGGAGGTCTTATGTATGAAAAAATCAAGCAAAGCAGGATATGTATTTATAACAGCTCTTATAATAGCGGGAACCGTTATCGGCGCGCTGTTTGTTTAAAAGCTCATCTAAGCGGAAAGGGGATAACAGATATGGAAGACAAAAAAATCAGTGAAGAAGAAAATTTTGACGTATCTATGATGGTATTAGCGATAGTAACACTGATAAGCCTTTTCGGCGCGGTATTACTTTGACAGGGAGGGACAGACAAAATTTACATGATCATATTGGCGGTACTGATAGTAACGGAGTTTTTGATTTGATTCCGAAGGGAGACAAGGGTTATGAAAAAAATTAGTGAAGAAAAAAATTACGACATTTCAATGGCAGTAACATCGATAGTTATTCTTTTCAGCCTTTTTGGAGCAGCGCTTTTATAATATTTTTCCTCTATACTAAAGCCTTATAAACAAAAGACGGGCGAAACCGCCCGATACAAAGCATAGCATAAGTTCACAAAGGGAAGGGAGACCGCGGCTAGAACGGCCTCCTGTTTCTTTGTACGATAAGTTTTATTTTACGACGATTGCGAGTACCTTAGCGGGTTTGCTGCTTCTGTTAATGATCTGATGCTTTGCTCCCCTTGAGGTAGCTGTACAGTCGCCGGGCTTGAGCAGAGACTCCTCGCTGTCCTCGACGTATACAAGCTCGCCCTCGAGCATATAAAAAAGCTCTACATCATCTGTGTGAGCATGGTAGCCTGTACACTGACCGGGCTCAAGGTTAAGCTCGGCTACCATTTTGCATCTGTTGTCGGTCTCGTCAAGGCCGAATTTATTGACCATAAGAATTTCACCTACGCCGTTTCTTATGACACGATATTCCTGCATTCCTTCTCCATTCTTAACTAACATATGTATCCCTTTCCTTTCGTAATGAAAGCCACCATTTTACATATATATTATACCGCAAACGGCCTGTATTAGCAATGAAATTAAACACACAAAAAATCCGCATATCACTATGCGGATCTTTCATGCGATATAAAGTTCATACTCGGGGATTGGGGATTACCGATCAAACAGTAAACAATACATCACATAGCACAGGCAAGGGGAGCCTGTGCGTAGAGGTTATATAATTTGGAAAACAATTATGTTATTATGATGATGTGACATAACATTACTAATCATAAAGCATAACATCATATATCTTCTATATAATAATACCACATAAACGAAAAATTGCAAGGGGCAAAAATAAAAAAACATAAGAAATTCTTATGGCCTGCCCACAGGTAAAGTCTATATAAACGGAAAAAATGACCGTAAAACAGAGTGTTTTCCGTGCGGAATACGCCAAAGCCGCTATTTTTGCCGAGTAAAGCAGTAAATTTCAAGGCGTTTCGCCGGAAATCGAGATATAATGCTCTGTTTCTTATTTTGATGAAGGGCGCCGGATTTGCCGGCGCCCTGACTATAAGAATGAATATCCGTGATAATAGGAAAAAATATCAATTATATCCGTTATCTGCGGCCGAGCCGCCGGAGAGTGCGGCTCGGCTGTGAATAAAATTAAGAAAGTCGAGTTATTTACTGTGTTCATGCTCGGGAGAATTTAGATGAATGCTCCGCCTATCATTGTTACGGCGAAAATAAGCACCGTGATTATGATGTATCCAGGTTTTGTTGTTTTTTTCATATATGATCATTCTTTTATTAAATCAGCACAGCTCCGAATAAGCCGATGAGCGGTATTATTGATGTGACTGCCAT
>CAZBNY010000104.1:669-6892 GCA_964493235.1 uncultured Lachnospiraceae bacterium | reverse complement strand
CCTTACGGAATGGAAATAGGAACAAACTTTATCCTGTACACTCCCGAAACTCCTGTCGAGGGCCTTTCCGAGGAATTTCTGTCATGGTGGCCCGACTGGCTGTATTCCGAGGACGGAGCGCCCGAAACGCTTTCATGCTACGGCCTTTACAACAAGGAAGCCGGCTATGGGTTCTTTACATATGATTACAATCAAACGAATTTGACCTAAGAAAGAAAGGTTTGGAAAACTAAGAGTTCTCCATGATCCGCACGGCCAAAAACAAAAAGCAACGGGCCACTATGGCATAAATGCCATAAAACCTGTTGTCCATACCTCTTTTTACACTCGTCAAAATCCGGATTTGACGAAAGGGGACACATCGTCCCCTTTTATATTATCTCCGCTCCGAGCATTTTAGCCAGATCTATTGCCTGAATTGCCGATATTTGGGCTCCCTTAAGCTCCTTGAAGCTTTCGGATACGGTTATTCCGCCGATCTCGCATTCGGAAAGATCGATTCCCTTTAACGGAGTTTTGTAAAAATCCGCTCCCTTTAAATTTACGTTTTTCAGCTTTATCTTCTTCAGCCTTGCCTCCTGAATAAAGCTGCCCATGCAAATGCTGTCCCTTATTTCAAGGCTTTCCCATATCGACTTTGAGAAATTGGCATAGCAAAGCGACGAGTCCGTGATCGCGCTGTCTCTCCACCGGCTTTCGCCAAGATCCGCTCCGTCGGCCCTGCACCCGTTCAGGCCGGTATGCTTCCAGTAGCTTTCGTAAAATTTGCAATCGGTAAAATAACAATCCGAAAAAACGCAGTCGTAAAAGCCAGCCTTCAAAAAATCGCATTTTTCAAATCTACAGCTCTCAAATCGGACGTTCCTGAATTCCGTCTTCAGGAGGGAAACTCCCGTCAGGCTTTCATACTCAAAGCTGCCGTTTTCTATATACCTGTCGTCCGGCTCAACGCCCTCAATAAGTCTCTCAAGCATTATTATTCCTCCAAAAAAATCTCACCCGCCGTTTGGGCAGGTGAGCGTTATTCTATCATCAGCATCAGCGGCATTATCCAAGACGCTGTCACAAGGCTTTTTCCACTGAGCCATATAACATAAGGTCTTAACATATCCCACTTCTTTGACGGCATCTCGTTTGACGAGCATATATACTCAATCTCGTCCAGCTTTTCGGAAATTTCCGCCTTTTCGTTTTTGCTGAGTCTTTCCGAGCCGTCCAGCAGCATTCTGGCCTCGTTGAATTTTCCCATATCATATCTCGTAATATTGAAATCCGTATAGTCCTCTTTATGCAGGCCGTCGTTTTTATATCCGTTGTCCCGAAAAGCCTCAAGGCGTTTAATAATGATCTGGATATTATCTCTGTAGGTGTCTCCGCTCATATTCTTTTTTTCATATCCTGATATGACCTTAAGTCCGACGTCGAACCCGTCGATTACACCGACATATCTTGTAATCATCTCCAGGAACAGCTTCTCCATTCTTTCCCAGTCAAAAGAATAGTTGTCCCATTCGGTTTTGCAGTATTCTATGTCCCTGTTTACCATTCTTTTAAGTTCATATTCCAGCATGTGAAACACCTCCTCAGGCGCAAATCGTCCTAAGCAAAAACACGGAATTTTTACTTTTTATAACAGATGTATAAACGGCTCATTCCCACTATGCTTTTAGCCCTGAAACTCGCCGTTTCACTCGGCGGAAATAAATTCCGCCCGCGAACAATAAAACCTGTTTCTCAAACCCTTCCCCTTAAAAATCCTTACTTTCTGATCATTGTCTTTAGCTCGGCCTTCATCTCGGGACTTATCCTATAGGACTCCCTCATTTTTGCTATGCTTTTATTATACACCCAGTCGTCAAGCGCGTTGTCCTTCATATATCCATAGGTCATATCGGGACATTTTACCATACAGTCGGCCAAAAGCCACGCGGCGCCCATTTTGTCATAATATCCCGCATATGTAATTGAATCAATTATCAAAAGTATATCTCCTATATGTCCTTCGTCAATAAAGCAGTGCAGCATCGTTATAAGTCCGAACCTCGCCCTGAACTCGTCTCCCGAAAGGGCGCAGTCCTTAGCGTAAGTCCAAAATTTGTCCCTTTCGTTTTCCTTAAGCTTTATGGTCGTGCATATGCTGTCGCAGACCGCCCATCCGTCTATAAATGGTATCATTTTTTCGATATAAGCGACTTTTTCGTCAATATCAGCCTTGGCGTAAAAAATGCTCATTCCGGCTGCAAGCCTTTCCTCATAGGTATCATTTTCGGACAAAAGGTCTATATATTCGCGCCAGCCGTCTCCGGACAGCTCCTTAGCCAGCTTTCTAACCGTTCCCGTCCTTACCCCGATGACCTCCGACCTTGATGGCCGGAGCTTCATATTGAACTGCTTATAGTCCTCCTCGGCAAAGGAAATCAGCCTTTCTTTTACTTCCCGCTTATTCATAGCTCAAATACCTGTCCCGGGCCTGTTATCCGCTCTATCCTTTCTCTGTATTTCTCTGTTCGCTCGTCGGCGTTGAGGAAGTCGAATATCCTGTAATCTCCCCAGAAGTGCATAGGGAAAATATGCTTAATATCGGCGCTTCTCATGAGATAATCGATGGCCAGGATATACTTATCCTCGAGCCTTGTATCGACCGGCACAAAGCCAATATCGATCGTTACTCCCTTTATTTTATCTATTTCCGCCGTGTACTGTTTCTTTATCATGTTGTTGAAGGCATCGCTTTCCCCGTTCCAGTGCCACCAGTTCAGGTCTCCGGCGTGATAGATCGTAAGACCGTCGGCGTGGACCACATATGCCACGCCCTCGTCCGTGGACTTAAGCGTTTCCACGGCAAGTCCGTCGATTATATACCCCTTATTGGCGCTGACCACGGTCACGTTTTCAATGCTCCTGTCAAATTTGCAGTCCTTGGACAGAATGTATCTGATGTTCATATTTTTCCACTTAAAAATTTCCCTGTCATAATGATCCTGATGGAAATGGGATACGAACACAAACACGTTTTTATTCTTAAAGGCGGAAGTATCTATATTGTTATATTTTCCGCCGTCGGTATAATAGTCAAAAACAAGGCAGTTATTCTCTGTCTCAACCATAAATCCGCTGTGATATAAATAAGTAACCTTAGCCATTAATACTCCTCCTTAATTTATAGATTAATTATAGTCTCTATATATATCCTTTGTCAAAACTCTAAACGCATTATTATCATATTTTAAGAAAACAGCTATCAAAATATGAATGACATATTCCGATTAAAAGTGTATAATTATAAAAACAAAGTATTAATAACAAGGAGGGCTTAACATGAATGACAGAATAGATTCCGCTCTCGGCTATCAAAAGGCCGATATAGTGCTGAGAAACACGAAATATGTAAACGTCTTTACCAATGAGCTTCTTGACGGGGACATTGCAATAAAGGACGGCTATTTTGTCGGCATAGGCGACTATGACGGAAATGAGGAGATCGACTTGAACGGGAAAACGGTCATTCCTTCCTTTATAGACGCCCATATCCATCTGGAGTCGTCCATTGTCTCGCCCTACGAGTTCGCTAAGGCCGTAATTCCGCACGGCACTACCGCCGTTGTCGCCGACCCGCACGAGATAGCCAATGTTATCGGCACCGACGGCATAGACTATATGCTGCAAAGCACCGCCGGACTTCCTCTGGACGTATTTATAATGCTGCCCTCCTGCGTTCCGGCCGTTCCCGGTGAGGAGAACGGGGCAACATTGACTCACCATGAGCTTGTACCATATCTGCGCGAGGACAGGGTGCTTGGCCTTGGAGAAGTGATGAACTGCCCCGGCATACTGAATAAGGATTTTGAGTTGCTTGAAAAGATAGAATCAACGCTGGCATATGGAAAAAAGGTGGACGGACACGCCCCCGGCATTCTCGGCAGAAACCTCAACGCCTATATAACGTCCGGCATAACCTCCGACCATGAATGCACCACTCTCGACGAGGCGCTTGAAAAGCTGAGGAAGGGAATGTGGATCGCCATCAGAGAGGGCACCGCCGCAAAGAACGTAGAGGCACTTGTCAAACTTTTTGACGAAAAATATCATTTCCGCTGCATGACCTGCAGCGATGATAAGCACCCCGGCGATATTCTCAAGCAGGGCCACATGGACTACATAGTTAAAAAAGCCGTTTCTCTCGGGGCAAATCCCATACTCGCCATAAAGACGGCTACTATAAATACGGCCAAGCATTTCCGGATACCGGACGTAGGAGCTATAGGCATCGGCTATAAGGCTAATTTTTCAGTGGTCGACGATATACGGGCCTTAAATATACTCTCGGTTTATAAAGAGGGCGCGGAAATTTACAGCAGGACCTCGGGCCTTGTGTCCTTTGAGCCTCCCCGTGTTGACAAAAAACTGATGCTCAGGGTAAAGCATACCTTTAACATAAAGGAGCTTGTCCCCGCCGATTTTAATATTGAGAAACAGGACGTGTATACGGTGATAGGTCTGCATAATAAGCAGATCACGACTGAAAAGATCATGACCTCCGATGTTTCGGACTGCTCCATGCTTGCCGTAGCGGAAAGGCATAAGGGAACGGGCCATATTGGAAGGTGCTATCTTTCCGGCTATGGGCTCAAAAGGGGTGCCATCGCGACAAGCATATCGCACGACAATCACAATCTGATAGTAGCCGGCAAAAACGCCGAGGGTATGGCTGTTGCCGCCAACTGTGTACGGGCAAACAACGGCGGTCTCGCCATAGCTCTTGACGGAAAAATCATAGGCGAGCTTGCGCTTCCGCTGGCCGGACTGATGTGCAACCGTCCGATAGAGGCAGTTGCCGCCGACATGGACGAACTGCACAAAATCGCGGCGGAGCTTGGTGTAAATCCGGAGATCGATCCGTTTATGACTTTGGGATTTGTCTCTCTGACAGTAATACCCTCAATCAGGCTTACAACAAAGGGTATCGTGGAAATATAATTTTAAAAAAAGAAACTTTGGGACGGCAGACAATTTTGGCTGGCGCAAAAAACGCTTTAGGAAACCCTTCTGTTTATTGTCTGAACCATAAAGTTTTTATATGACAGACGCAGGTCGGAGCTAATTCTACCTGCGTTTTCCTTATTTAGAAAAACTTAAAAATATGAGCCGTTTGTTAATAAACTTATCTTCGTCTCGCTCTATGATTTATGTAAACCTTAAATTTAAACATAGGATAAATTTACGAAGAAAAACAAATTTGCTGTTTTAGCAGCACTTATTTCGTTATTTTCGGTTACGGCCTATGCCAATTCATCATGGGTATGGCTTTCCGAAACAAGACCCTATGATGTATTGCCCATTGTCGCAGCGCTGACGCTTTTGAGCTAGACCGTCGCTATTAATAAAATTCCCGAAATAAACAAGCCGTTAGGGGTATTTTTGTCCGTTACCGCGGCAAATCTACTGTCCTTTTCGGCTCCATACCTTTCAATTATACTACATTCATTTATGACAAGTAACATATATAGTCTGTCAGAGGCTTTTGAATATTTTCATTACTATACAGTTGGATTTCTTTATCTTCTAATAACGCTGACTGGCGAATTGCCTTTAGTGTGGGGACTGCTGGGTAGATTCGTGAAAAAGAAAGAGCTGTTTAAAAAAACGATTTTTTGGAACAATGTCGCCACGACGATTATGGTGGCGGCAATTGAACGTATATTTTGCCGAGGTCACTGGTAAAAGAAAAAGCTCCGAATAATCGGAGCTTGAGAGGCGCAGACCGGATTTGAACCGGTGGATAACGGTGTTGCAGACCGGTGCCTTACCACTTGGCTACTGCGCCATAGAACTATTATAGTTTACCATATGACCTTTAAAAAGTCAAGCACAAATTTCACATGACCCGACCGGGAATCGAACCCGGGTTACAGCCGTGAAAGGGCCGTGTCTTAACCGCTTGACCATCGGGCCATTAAAAGCTCCCCGAGTAGGATTCGAACCAACGACCCTCCGGTTAACAGCCGGATGCTCTACCGCTGAGCTATCGAGGATTAGTATTTATTTATTCCCAATAAGTGTCACTACCCCAGTCCGATTGTTGACCGGAGGTTAACAGCCGATGCTCTACCTTGCACCGCCAAGATGGGCGGCTGCCGTCAGGCAGTTTGCGTCAGCAAATGCTGAGCTTGAGCTATCGAGGATTAGTATTTATTTATTCCCAATAAGTGTCACTACCCCAGTC
>CAZBNY010000104.1:0-569 GCA_964493235.1 uncultured Lachnospiraceae bacterium | reverse complement strand
CGGCTGCCGTCAGGCAGTTTGCGTCAGCAAATGCTGAGCTTGAGCTATCGAGGATACTATGCGCTTACGCGCTAAGTTGAAAACTCGTTTTCAACTTCTTTTCTTTGGAATGAACACCTCATTCCTTCGGCTATCGCCTCGAAACTCGCTGTTCTCCTCGACGGAAATCAATCCCGTCCGCGGTTTTACTCCGGAAACTCTTCGTTTCCCGAACCCTTCCGCTCTGTTTTGTTTCTTTTATTTATATTCCGGCAGCCACTTACTTTCCCGGGCCGTCTCCAGCCAAGTATCATCAGCCGCTTGCGTCTTAACCGTCGTGTTCGGCATGGGTACGGGTGTTTCCCACAAGCGCATCGCCACCGGAATCTTTTTAGGTACTTACTTTATAAGGTATTTATAAGGTAGCTTTTCGTGCTCCGCACGAAACCGCTCCGTAAAATAGCATTCATCGTTCACACAATCCTTTCGAATTATACGTTCTCTCTTCATTAACGCTATTTTACTTCGCTAGCTCTCAAGCACCTTCAAAACTAAACATGGACTTACTTAAGCCATTTCATCTTATCACA
>CAZBNY010000103.1:0-6939 GCA_964493235.1 uncultured Lachnospiraceae bacterium | reverse complement strand
TCATTCATTTAAGATGTTGTTATATTTTAAGCGGGTTAATCCGCCTGCTGCCGTTAATTTTCGTCCCAGCCCGCCGTAAACTGTTCGCTCTCGATCAGCCGGTCGTATGCCTGTTCCGCCAGCAGGTCTATGCTTTCACGTATTGACGAATATGTGCTTTCATACAGTTTTTTCAGACATTTGGGGTTGACCTTTTCCTCATCTATACGCGCGTCCCTGCAAAGCTGCTTCATGCTGTTGGAGGCGTTGGTCCTGTCAAGCGGGTTGCCGTTCCTTGTCACAAAGATCGGGCCGCCGCTTATTCCCTCTCGCGCGGCATAGTTCAGCAGGTCGGTTTTCAGGCATTCGGGGATATGTACATTCGTTTTACCCCCCCCTCGCTTTTGCCATTCTTTACCAGTTCCACCGTGATAAGTGAAAGATCGCTAACGGATATGCCCGTACAGCAAAACACCTTCACCAGGAAATAAAGCCTTTCCCTGCCAAGACCCTTCGCGGTCTGGAGCAGTCTAAGATACTCTGCCCTTGTCAGCTCCGGCTGGCTTCTTTCCTCCTCCCTTATCCTGTCCATCTGCCAGTTGCGCCTGTCAATATACTCGTAAAGGCTGTTCACCGCGGAAACGCTGGCGTTAACGGTTTTAGGCGCTTTGTTTTCCGCTATCAGCCTGTTTCGCCATTCCTTCAAAGTGTCCTTATTCAGCATTTTGTCCTCCGGCATAAAGGCGTAAAGCTTCATCAGGTCACTTTTGTATTTGTTGATCGTTCCTCTTTTACGTCCCTTCTGCTCCAAACTGCTTAAAAAGCTGTCAATAAGTTCTTCCGTCAGACAAACCCCGGGTTGTTCCCATTCGCTCAATCTATTACTTCCTTCCCGACTTAGATTTCCAAATAAACTTTGTAATCAGCTAAGGCCGAAATAAAGTCTCAAATAATCAGAATGTCACTTCTGTGATTTGTGAATTTATAGTAATTATACTCCAATTTGTAATATAATACAAGCGATATACTAAAATTTTACATAACAAAACACTGAAAAAATAGCTCTTTTTACCTGATTTTCTGTTATGCGGTGCATATGTCGAATATTGTCGTTAAATCCGAAACGGCATATGTAAAAATATGTCTGTATTTTGAGTGGCTTTACTCTCAGCTCTGACCTTCCCGTAAAAACAAAAAATCCGTTCAGCGCCGCAATCATTGAGTTCACGGTACTGACCGAATTTTTTCAGCCATGTCTTTCTTATATTCGATAACCGGTTGTTTTGTCACCTCTCTGTTTTCCGCGAAGGCGAAAAAATGTCCGATGTCATGCGTATATTTTTGAACCGTTCCCTTGCTTTTTCCCCGGCTATCAGGTAATCGATATATCCCTTTTGCCTTCTCCTTCATGTGCATTCCTCCAACCAAACAGCTTTATAATAATTTAACTATTATTTTTCGGAATATACATCGTCCTGCCGCCGCAAGGACGAAAAAACCTCAGCACATATAAATGCTGAGGTTATTTTCTTCCAGCCATGACTACCGAGACAGCCACGAGCGCTATTCCGGCTATTTTCAGCACGGACACAGACTCATTGAAGATCACGATGCCTATTACCGCCGCGCTCACCGGCTCAACGGCGGCCATCAGAGAGGCTTTGCTCGCCTCTATTTTCGTAAGGCCGTTGGTATATAGCGTAAACGGCAGCACAGTCGTTATGAGCGCGAATATCACCGCGAAGAAGAACATATCATATTCAAATATCTTTCTGAACACGCCGGCCGCGAAGGGGAGCAAAAATACGGAGGCCGCCAGGAACGTAAAAAATGTTATCGTAGCGGCACTGTACTTTCTCAGCGCATAGGTCGTAAATATGCTGTACAGGGCATATCCAAATCCGGCGCACAGTCCGAAAAAGATACCCTCCCTCGACACCGAGCCGACGTCGTCCAAAACTCCCGTCACTAGCAGACAGCCGGCAAAGGTCATCAGAAGGACGGTCACCTTGCCCGCCGTCAGCTTTTCCCCGAACAGGAACAGCGAAAACACCATCACTATCGCCGGAGCGGTATACAGCAGAGTGGCCGCCACTCCCGCGGACGAAAGATTTATTGATTTCATATAGGCCCAACTGAAAAATATAATGCTCACTATGCCCGAGCCGATAAAATATTTCATATCGGTAAGCCTTTTCAGCCTGAGACCGCTTCTGTTTTTGGCGAGATTATATATGAGCAGCAGGAACATGGAAAAGTACGCCCTTGTTGTCATCATCTCAAACTCGGTAAAGCCCGCCTTTGTAAAACGGCTTGTAAATATGCTCATAGTTGACCACAGCAGTCCCGCGGCTATGACGCACATATAGTTTATATTTTTTGTTTTGTCACTCATCTGTTACCTCTGCCGTGCGTATTGATTTACCGGAAGCAACGGAATAAATATAGCATTCCTTGACCTTCATTCCCGTTACCTTTTCGATAGCCTTAGTATAAAGCTCCATCTGCACATCATATCTCTCGTGGAATATTTCCTCGCTTTCCTCATCGTAGTGGTCGGTCTTGTAGTCCAGAAGAACTATTTCGCCATTCTCCACAAAATAGCAGTCGATACGTCCATGCAGAATTACAGCCTCGTCCATATTCCTGTATTCTTCCCGCTGATAGATCTCCCCGGGAGTTACCGATACGGTAAAGGCCTCCTCCTTATATACCTTGTCCGCGTTAAGTATCCTTTTATATATATCCGATTTGACAAACATCTCTATCCGCTTGACACTCACGGCCGCGGCCTCCTCCTTTGAGAGAATGTCCTTTTTCTCCAGCTCGCCGACCAGCGTCTTTATATCATTATAGCTGTAATTTCTGGAAAAGTCCATATGCTCAATGACCTTATGGACAGCCGTTCCGGCCTCTGCCGCCGTAAGTCCCTTCTTGCCGGAATAGAAGTCAGGCTTTCTTACGGTATGGGACAGTTTTGTGCCCCTTATCCTTTTCACATCGGAAACCGATACCGTGCCCGGTATTTCCGTTTCCGTCTCATACGGATATTTCCAGCTAAGTCTTGCGGCTATCTGCTCCTTCAGGAAGGCCATATCCTCATTGTCCTTCACATCAAAGGCTCTGTTTTCGCCCTGATTCGTCTCAAAGGACAGTGAGTTTATGAGGTTGACCTCAAACCTTGATCTATGGTCATAGAGGCCGTTTCCCATATTCCGCGGATAATCACCGGTCAGCTCACATATGGCTTTGCCGTCCCTGTGTCTTGACAGCGCCATCAATATCCAGTCAAGGCAATTGTCGCAGGCGGCTGTCTCAAAGCACGGCAGGGATATATCCCTTCTTTTTGAGAACATCGTCCACCTGGCGGCTCCGCTCGCTGACGTGTATCCGGTCATTATGAGCTTTTCCTTCGCCCTTGTCATTGCCACATATAATATTCTTACCTCTTCGGCCGCCGATTCCATTCTCTGCGTCTCGGCAATAACCGCCCTCGGCACGGTATTATATTTGACCCTTGTTTTCTCGTCTATGTATTCGCTTCCGATGCCCAAATTTTTATGCAGCACTACATTCGCGTTCAGATCCGTCCTGTTGAATTTCATTCCGCAGCCGGACAGGAACACGACCGGGAATTCCAGTCCCTTGCTCTTATGTATGGTCATTATGCGGACCCCGTCGACACCCATGCCGGCTCCGCTGTCTATTTCCAAATCGTTTTTATTTATTTTCTCTATATACCTTATGAAGTCAAAAAGTCCCTTAAAACTTATGCTGTCATAATCAGAGGCTTTTTTGACCAGCTTTTGAAGATTTGTCTGCCTTGTCTTTCCGTCGGGAAGGACTCCGACCAGGTCATAGTAGCCCGTGTCGGTATATACAGTCCATATCAGGTCGTTTATCCTTTCGTCAACCGCCATATCCCGCCATTTATTCAGGCTTGAGATAAAACCGGCAAGCACGTCCTTTATCCTCTCGTCAGTACCCCTCTCGCCGTAATTGACAACACAATCCCAATATTCCTCGTCGCCGCTTTCCAGCTTTATCGTAAGCAGGTCGTCGGCACTCAGCCGGTATACGGGCGAGCGCAGTACAGCCGCCAGCGGCACGTCCTGTCTGGGGTTATCTATTATCCTTAAAAAGCTCAGGACGGTCATTACCTCCACCGTCTCCAAAAAGCCTGTGCTGGATTCCGCCGAGGCCGGTATCCCCCTGGCCGCGAGTGCCTCCACAAAGGCCGCTCCGTAGGTTTTTTTCCTCATAATAATGACTATGTCGCTGTATCTCAGCTCACGGTAATCGCCAAGGGCAGCGTCATACACCTCAAGCCTGTCCCTGCCATACATCAGGCTGTTTATCCTGTCGGCTACAAAGCTCATCTCCTTCTCGATACCAGTGAGATCCTCCTCGTCATCATCGCCTTCGCTCTCGCTCTTTCCGCTGTTTATGACGTCTATCTCGATTGCTCCGCCGCAGCTTGCCTTACCCGTATACATCGGAAAATCCGCTCCGTAATAAAGGCTTGCCCTCTCGTCATAATCAATTCCGCCGAAATCCCGCCGCATAAGCTGCATGAATATAAAGTTTATACCGTCCAGGATCTCCTCCCTGCTTCGGAAGTTCTTGAACATATCTATCCTCTCGTTTTCCGCCCCGCTTTCAAGCGAAAACGTATTGTATTTCTCCGTAAAAATATCAGGGTCCGCCAGCCTGAAGCTGTATATGCTCTGCTTCACATCGCCGACCATGAATCTGTTGCTGCCGTTTGATACGAGCTTAAGTATCAGCTCCTGCACGGCGTTGCTGTCCTGATACTCGTCGGTCATAACATAGGCGTATTTCTCGGTCAGTTCCTTTGCCTCCTCGGACCTGACCGGGTTTTCGGCCGTACAGCCCTCACCCATCAGTATGTCAAGGCAGTAATGCTCCAGGTCGCTGTAATCGGCTATCCTTCTGCGCTTCTTTTCCTCATCGAACGCCCTATGGAATTCTTTCACAAGGTCCAGCAGCAGGCAAAGTCCAAAGCCTGCCTTTTTTATGTCGGCTTTCATCTCATCATACGTTCTCAGCGGAAATTTAGTCTCTATAGACGAAAATATCTTCTTCGCCCTGTCTCTTAAATATTTGACCTGTTCCTTGGTCCCGGACTCGCACTTTTTTCTCGAAAGCGTCTCGAATTTCATATTCGTCAGGTGGGCATAAAAATTTTCAAATCCCTTATCCGCGCTTGTAAGAATTTCCTCAAGCTGATCCCTGTCACTCTCCAGCATAGGTATATATGTCTCGGGTCCTGTCTTACAGGCTGTCTCAAGCGCCATATTTGTCACTTCAAGCGCGCCCCTCACGTATTCGCATATCTGCCTTGTCAGTATGTCAAACCACGCTTCGCTTTCACCGCTGTAGTCCTCTTTTCTCTGCCTTATCCACTTATCAGGCTCCGGAAAGCTCATTATGAAGTCATAGGTTTTTAAAACCAGCTCCTTTAATTTAGCGTCGCTTGTACCGTCGCTGTAGCTTTCCACCATGTACAGAAAGTCCTCCGGCTCATCTGAGGCGTACTTTTCCTCAAAAAGCCTGTTAAGAACCTCGTCCTTTAAAAGAAGTATTTCCGTATCGTCCGCCACTCTGAAGGCCGGGTCAATGCCAAGCCTGTTATAATTCTCTCTGGCCACCCTCATGCAAAAGGAGTGGATAGTCATAATATCGGCGTGGTTGAGCAGGACCGCCTGGCGTCTGAGACCGGTGGAGTCCGGATCATTCCTTATGGCTTCCCCTATCGCCTTTCCGATACGCTCCTTCATCTCAGAGGCCGCCGCCTTTGTGAATGTAACGACCAAAAGCCTGTCGATGTCAACAGGCTTTTCTTTGTCGGTTATAAGTCTTATTATCCTTTCAACAAGCACGGCGGTCTTGCCGGAACCCGCCGCCGCGGATACGAGTATGTTTCCGTTTTTCTCGGTTATCGCCCTTAGCTGTTCGTCTGTCCAGCCCATATTATCTCCTCAATTCCTAGCACGCTCCCTGGAGCCTCTGCTCCAGCGACAGATATTTCGTAAACGACTCAAACATCGTCTCATATGAATTATAACAAAAATTTTCTATAAAAGCTATCGTATGCCTTCCGTATTTATCCTTATCAAAAAGATATTTCATCACCGCCGACGCAAAAAGCTCCGAAAAGCTGCCCGAATACATTATCGCGCAGGCATACAGCAGGTCAAACATCTTCTGCTCGGACTCGCACAGGTCGAAGGCCGTAAAAAGCGCCTCCTTCATGTCCGTAAGCTTTAGGGAGCATTCCCTGCATCTGAGTATTTTTATAGAGTGATGTATAGCCATAAGCTTTATAAACCTTCTGCCCCTCTCCCTTGTCAGCGTATAGACGTTTTCGCTGAATATGTTGCCGTTAAGCCTAAGCTCCGCGAAATACTCATAGGCATCGGCCACCGTGGAATTAATACATTCCTCAAAAAAGGACATATAAAAGCTGTTTTTCAGCTTGTATATCCTTTCAAGATAGGCCTCGCTTTCGTCCTCAACAACATTTTTAACTATATCGCGCTTTCCCCTTGGGATCAAAAAATCAAACATAGCCATTACCTCCATGCTTGAATTTTATAATATATGCTTATATTGTTTCAAAGGCTATCATAAGCATTTTACGACAGCACCCTTTTCAAATCGTCAACGGTGATCTCCAGCGTATAGCCGCCCATTTCGTCGGCGAAGCTGGAAAGAATGACGTTTATCCCGTCTACAAAATAAAGCAGATGCGTCATCTTCTCATTCTCAGCCCTTTTGAAGGCGTTCTCAAAGCCAAGCACCTCGGCGGAATATTCCGCATCAAATTTCCGTCTGTATATTCTGTAAAACCTTTCGGCTGTTTTAAGTCCCTCTGCGTCTCCCGTAATAAAGGCCTTAACTCTGCTGTCCATATCCTCTCACTCCCTCTTTTGACAA
>CAZBNY010000102.1:0-7159 GCA_964493235.1 uncultured Lachnospiraceae bacterium | reverse complement strand
TGAGGATATGAAAAAATATATAGCCGAAGGGCATTTTGCCGAAGGATCAATGCTCCCGAAGGTCGAGGCTGCTGTTGACTTTGCCGAAAGCAAGAAGGGCCGCGTATCAATAATAACTCATCTGAACACGGCAAGAGACGGAATAAACGGTAAAACCGGCACAAGAATAACAAAATAAGCGTCTGAAAAAAACATAACAAAAGTCCTAAACGAGGAAAGCGTTGCTTTTCTCGTTTAGGACTTTTGTAGATATTAAGCGAACATTCCGCTGTTTTTGATGGCCTTAGCAGCCTCGATTATCCTGTCAACAGGCTGTGTGAGCGCGATACGGATATATCCCTCGCCGTCGGCTCCGAAGGCTGAACCTGGTGTTACAATAACTCCCGTTTTTTCCATAAGCTCTATTACAAAGTCATTGGAGCTTGTGTACTTTTCGGGTATCCTCGTCCACATGAACATACTGCCCGTGCTTAGCTTGACAGGGAGACCGGCTTTGCCGAATTCCTCACTGAGTACCTCTCTGCGGCGCTTATACTCCGCCCTGTTCTTCTCGATATTGTCCATCGAGCTGTTAAGAGCGGCGATAGCCGCGTACTGAACGGGAAGGAATACGCCGTAGTCTATCTGGGAACGGAGCTTCTTAAACTGAGAAATTATCTTGCTGTTTCCGATACAGAAGGATATTCTCGCTCCGGTAAGATTATAGGCCTTTGAAAGTGAGTTGAACTCGACGCCAACCTCTTTAGCCCCCTCATAACATAGGAATGAGGTCCCCTCAAATCCCTCAAAGGTCATTTCGGAATAGGCGTTGTCATGGATAACTATAACATTATGCTTCTTTGCCCAAGCGATAAGTTTAGGGTAAATTTCCGGATTTACCGCAGAAGATACAGGGTTAGCGGGATAGGATACAACGATAGCCTTTGCCTTGTCAGCAAGTTCATCTGGAATGCTGTCAAAATCAAGCTCATAATTGTTTTCTTCCTTAAGGTGATAGTATTCGATCTGGGCGCCGGAAAGGAATGGGCCTATCTCAAATATCGGATAACAGGGCGCCGGAACAAGGCAGATATCCCCCGGATTAAAAAGCACAAGTCCGATATGCGCAAGTCCCTCCTGAGAGCCGTTAACAGATGTTATTTCATCAGCCTCAAGCTCCACACCGTAGCGTCTTTTATACCAGCGAATTACAGAATCCGTAAGCTCAGGAAGGTCAGCGATGGCGTATCTGTAGTTTACAGGATTTTTAGCCGCCTCAGTTACTGCCTCCATTGACGCCTCCTCGGGTCTGAAGTCCGGCGTACCGACTGAAAAATCATAGACCTCCATACCTTCGCTTATAAGTTTCATTTTTTTCGCGTTAAGAACCGAAAATATTCCGTCTTTAAAGTGATCCATACGGTCAGCGAATTTTATGTCCATTCTTAAATCCTCCTTAGGTAAATATACACTACATAATTTTACCACAATTCGGTACAAAAAAACAGACAAAATTTTAAAACTCTTATAATTCCTTTATCCAATATCCGGCCCCGTTCATCTCGCCTATCGTCAGGAAGTCGTAAAATCCGGCGGCATACGCCTTTTCTCTCTGCTCCTCGCTGCCGGGCACGCCTATGTAATACTTTTTCCCGTCCCGTCCAGCGATCATGTGTCTGCCCTTTCTGGCACTGTTTCTGACAAAAAGCTGACGCAGGCTTTTTATTGCTCCTGGTATAAAATACATCTCTCTGTAATCAGCCCTGATCCACTCGGTGCCTCCCTCCGCCGCAAGTCTTGCGTTGTTTTCAAAAAGCCTGTCCGCATCCGTTATATCGTCACACCCTTTTGCTTTCTCGCCCGGTATAGGCTTGGCATTGTCATTTTTCAAAGCGCTTTCTTTTTTCGATTTTTCTTTTTTGGGTTCTTCTTTTTTATCCTCCTTGTCTCCCAGAATAAAGCTTTTGTCAACTATACCCATTTCGTCCAGCATATCAAGCTCTCGTCTGAACTTCTCCGCTATTTCCCTGAAGGTGTCATGCGGACTGTAATACTCCGCGCAGGCCTCCGCCGCCTGGATAGCCTCTTCATTTACACGGTTCGCCTCGTCAGTCTTATTTTCCGAGATGTCATTGACGGTATCGTTCTCCGCTTTAATATCATCGGCTTCATTATCCGCCCTTTTGTTTTCCTCCAATTTTTCCTCCCGACCGAACACACGCAGGTTTTTCTGCCAATTGTACTTTTGGGAGACAAAACCCTCTAAAACGGCTCTGTACGGGCCGTCAGCGGCACTCCAAACGGCCGCCGCCGTTATGTCCTCCACGGCCATACCGCTGCCAAAAACATCGTCAGGGTCGATATTTCTCTCAAGCACAGCGTTGCTGCCCTTCATCTCAAAACTGCCCACCGAGACGGCCAGCGGCTCAACACCCTTAGATGATATAAGATACAGGCTTCTTTCCTTTTCCCTGAGCCGCCCTATCCCACCTATGTATGAATAAAGCTTTACCCCTCCGTTTATTATTTCTATGTCGCAGCTTCCGTTCAGATTGATACCTGCTCCCTCATTTTTGCCGTTAAGCAGTATAAAGATTCTGTTGTATTTCCTGTTCAGCATATTTATCACTCCTTACTGGAATATATGCGTCAAAAGGAAATATATAACAAAAAAACGACGGGCCTGTGGTTCAATTGGCCACGAAGCCCGTCTGTTTATATATCATACTTACCGGTTTAAAATAAAGGGCGAAAGCTAAGGAGCAGCCGAAAACTAAAACATAGAAATAATCAAAAGTCCTAAATAGGGCGGAGCGCAAGGCAAAAAGCCGCCATTCAGCTCTTTTATGATCTATGGTTTCTTTAGATGACGCGACACCGCCACCCTTATATTTCCGAAATCAGAGATGTTATTTATAATATTCGACCGCTGATCTGAACATTCCGATGTCATAGTTTCCCGGAACATTTTTGTAAAGTCCCTCATTCCATCTTTCCGAATGTCCCATCTTTCCGAATACCCTGCCGTCAGGAGAGGTTATTCCCTCAACAGCGAACGCCGAGTTGTTGGGATTATAACGGATATTGTCCGTAGGTGCTCCGTCTATATCCACATACTGGGTCGCTATCTGTCCGTTCTCCGCAAGCTTCAATATCGTTTCATCAGAAGCGAGGAAGCGTCCCTCGCCGTGGGAGATAGGCACGGTGTAAATATCGTCCACCTTTGTATTCATAAGCCAGGGCGACTTGTTTGACGCAATCCTTGTTCTTACTATCTTGGACTGGTGTCTGCCGATGGTATTGAAGGTAAGCGTCGGGCAGGTCTCGTCTGTGTCGATAATCCTGCCGTAAGGCACAAGTCCCAGCTTGATAAGAGCTTGGAAACCGTTGCATATGCCGCACATAAGGCCGTCCCTGTCCTCAAGAAGTCTCGTTACCTCCTCCTTGACCGCTCCATTTCTGAAAAAGGCTGTAATGAATTTACCCGAACCGTCAGGCTCGTCACCGCCCGAAAAACCGCCTGGGATAAATATCATCTGCGAATCCCTAACCCTTAAGGCGAACTCCTTTACTGAATTCGAGATACCTGCCGGTGTAAGGTTATTTATAACGAATATCTCAGCCTTAGCTCCAGCCCTCTCGACTGCCTTAGCCGAGTCATATTCGCAGTTTGTGCCCGGGAATACGGGTATAAGTACCTTCGGCCGGGCCGTCTTGATGATCGGCGTGGGATAAGAGGCGGCTTTATATTCAAACTTCTGTATCTCCTTGTTTTCAGAAGCGATATTGCAGGGATATACGCTCTCAAGCTTGTTTTCGTAGTCCTCTACGATCTTGTCGAGAAGAACAGTATCGCATTTATAATCTATTACATGGTCAACAGTAGTATAGCCGAGTGTAGTTCCCGCGTTTGTATCGTCATTCAGCTCAAGGACGAATCCGCCATAGTTATACTCAAAAATAAGGTTCTTGGGAATGGTGTTCTCAAATCTGAAGCCTATCATATTTCCCATACCCATTTTGAGCACAGCTTCGGCAACACCGCCAAAGCCAAGCGCGTAAGCGGCGCAGAGCTTTCCCTCCGCGGCAAGCTCACTTACCGTGTTATAGACCTTTTTAAGCGACTCCGTAACGGGAAGTCCGTCCTTATCAGTCTCAGGAAGTAAAAGAACAACCTTGTGTCCCGCCTCCTTGAACTCATTGGAAACGATGTATTTCAAATCGCTCGTCGTAACGGCGAAGGAAATAAGCGTAGGCGGTACATGGATATGCTCGAAGGTGCCGCTCATGGAGTCCTTGCCGCCGATAGCCGCGATCTCAAGCTCCTTCTGCGCCTTATAAGCTCCGAGAAGCGCCTCAAAGGGTTTGCCCCATTTCTCGGGCTCGTAACCAAGTCTCTCAAAATATTCCTGGAAGCTTAAATATACGTCCTTAAATCCGGCTCCGCAGGCAATAAGCTTTGAGACCGACTCAACTACGGCAAGATAAGCTCCGTGATACGGGCTCTTTTCCGAAATGTAAGGATTGAAGCCCCAGCTCATAAGCGAGCAGGTAGTCGTCTCTCCATTGAGTACGGGTATTTTCTGGACCATAGCCTGTACCGGCGTCATCTGGTATTTTCCTCCAAAGGGCATAAGCACTCCGCCGGCGCCAATAGTGGAGTCAAAGCGCTCAGAAAGTCCCTTCTTGGAGCATACATTAAGATCCTTAGCCAGCTTTTCATAAAGCTCGGGGAATGCTCCCTCCGTATTCTTTTTCCAGTCCAAAGCCGCCGTGTTTTTGACCTCGGTATGTTTTTCCGCTCCGTTTGTGTCAAGGAATTCCCTTGATATATCAACTATGTTTTTGCCGTTCCATTTGATTATAAGCCTGGGATTTTTCTTGACCTCGGCGACAACTGACGCCTCAAGGTTCTCACTCTCGGCGAGAGCGAGAAATTTATCAACATCGTCCTTGGCGACAACTACGGCCATTCTTTCCTGCGACTCGCTTATGGCAAGCTCGGTTCCGTCAAGTCCGTCATATTTTTTAAGAACAGCGTTAAGATTTATCTCCAATCCGTCGGCAAGTTCCCCAATGGCTACCGATACTCCGCCGGCGCCAAAGTCGTTGCAGCGCTTGATAAGCTTGGCAGCCGCGGGATCTCTGAAAAGTCTCTGTAGCTTTCTTTCCTCGGGGGCGTTGCCCTTCTGGACCTCGGCTCCACAGCTCTCGAGGGATTTAACGTCATGGGCCTTTGATGAGCCTGTTGCTCCGCCGCAGCCGTCACGTCCCGTTCTTCCGCCAAGAAGTATAACTATATCCGTGTCAACCGGTCTTTCCCTGCGCACGTTCTCAATGGGTGCTGCGGCAATTACCGCTCCGACCTCCATTCTTTTGGCAACATAACCGGGGTGATACAGCTCGTCAACTATGCCTGTGGCAAGACCTATCTGATTGCCGTAGGAGGAATAGCCGGCCGCCGCTGTTGTAACTATTTTACGCTGGGGAAGCTTTCCCTCTATTGTCTCGCTTATTGGCTTAAGCGGATCACCGGCTCCGGTAAGACGCATAGCGCCGTATACATATGAGCGGCCCGAAAGGGGGTCACGGATAGCTCCGCCGATGCAGGTCGCCGCTCCGCCGAAGGGCTCTATCTCGGTTGGGTGGTTATGTGTCGCGTTCTTGAACATAAGGAGCCATTTTTCCTTATGTCCGTTTACCTCAACGTCCATCTTGATGGAGCAGGCGTTTATTTCCTCGGATTTATCCAGCTTATCCAGCTTTCCGGCCTTGCTGAGTACCTTTACGGCCAGTGTACCGATATCCATAAGGCAGACCGGCTTAGTTACGCCAAGGGCCTCCCTGTCAGCCATATATTCCTCATAAGCGGCCTTTATAAGCTCGTCCTCAAACTCCACCTTATCGATGGTCGTAAGGAATGTCGTATGTCTGCAATGATCCGACCAGTAGGTGTCTATGACCTTGATCTCCGTGATCGTTGGATCTCTTTTTTCATCTCTGAAATAGCTCTGAACAAAGGCTATATCATCATAGTCCATAGCAAGACCGTTGTCGGCTATGAACTTCTTAAGTCCGTCGGCGGTAAGCTCGTTAAAGCCGTCAAGCGTGGCGACCTCCGTAGGTATGTCGTACTCGGTCTTAAGTGTCTTAGGCTTATCAAGCGCGGCCTCTCTGGCCTCGACGGGGTTTATAACATATTTCTTTATTTTTTCAATATCAGCGTCCGTCAGACTGCCGTAAAGAGCGTATACCTTCATAGTCTTTACAAGCGGCTTCTCCTGCTGGGAAATTATCTGTATGCACTGGGCCGCCGAGTCCGCCCTCTGGTCAAACTGTCCGGGTAGGTATTCTACAGCGAACACGAAGGCGTTTTTAAAGTCCGGCTCATCATAAATATCATCGAGCTGAGGCTCCGAAAATACAGTCCTCTTGCAGTAGTCAAAGAGATCGCTGTCTATGTTTTCAGCGTCATAGCAGTTGACGATGCGGACGTCTTCTATATTTTCAACGCCAAGAAAGGCTCTGATGTCGTTCAAAAGCGATTTGGCTTCATTGGCAAGCTCTTTTTTCTTTTCAACATAAATTCTATAAACCATAGCGGCCTCACTTTCTCATAAGCGCACGTTTACCAATGTCTTTTCTGCAGTAGCCATTGTCAAACTTGACCTTAGCGGTCAGGGCATAAGCCTTGTCTATGGCCTCCTTAAGCGTGGGAGCCGTCGCTGTCACGCCAAGCACTCGTCCTCCGGAAGAAAGCAACTTATCCCCGTCCTTTTTAGCTCCGGCGACATATATAATGCCGTCGTCGGTTTCAGGCAGAACGATCTCAAAACCGCTCTCATACTTAACAGGATAGCCCTTTGAAGCCAAAATTACGCAGCAGGCGTTTTTATCGCTGAATTTGACCTCTGTCTCGGCAAGCGTTCCGTTTGTAACGGCCTGCATGACCGTAAGAAGGTCGCTCTCAAGAAGCGGGAGCACTACCTGTGTCTCGGGGTCGCCGAAACGGCAATTGTACTCGATGACCTTGGGGCCGTCCTCGGTTATCATGAGTCCGAAGTAAAGGCAGCCCTTGAAGGTCCTTCCCTCGGCGTTCATGGCCTTGATAGTGGGAAGGAATATCTTCTCCATACATTCGTCGGCCACTTCCTTTGTGTAGTAAGGGTTGGGAGCTACA
>CAZBNY010000101.1:0-7167 GCA_964493235.1 uncultured Lachnospiraceae bacterium | reverse complement strand
CTTCGAAACACCGAGATTGCCTCCCTCGCGAGCAGTAGCACTCGAAGAGTGCATAACTTACGTTGGTGAGCCTCAGCTTACAATAAAGAAAAAGAAGCCTCGCGACTGCTACAGCCGCAAACTAATCCACCCACTCGGAGAGTGTAAAAAAGAAAAAAATAGGAGGATCACATTTATGAAAAAAGTAATTTTAGACGTTGACACAGGCTCCGATGACGCCGTGGCCATAATGACGGCCCTCGGCTGCGATGATCTGGACGTGGTCGGCATTTGCTGCGTCTGGGGCAACCTTGACGTCGAGGAGACGACGGAAAACACCCTCAGACTTGTGTCGGCCCTCGGTAAGGATACACCCGTTTATAAGGGCGCTCCCGACGCTATCGCCAAATATCTGGAGAGGAATACCAAGGCTGCCCTCCAGCCGGTCGTCAGGAACGGAAAAGAATATAGGATCCATTATAAACGTCTTGAGGGCCTGGAGGCCCCTACGGATAAAAAGGCCGAGGAAATGGATGCCGTTTCCTTCTACATAGACTATTTGAAAAATACCGACGAGAAGGTAACGATCATAACTGTGGCGCCGATGACTAATATCGGACTTGCTTTGGCGGCCGTTCCCTCTATCGCTAAAAACATCGAGGAGCTTATAATAATGGGCGGCACTGATAAGCTGGGCAATGTCTCCGAGTGCGCCGAGGCAAATATCTGGCACGACCCTGAGGCCGCTCAGATAGCCTTGAACGCCGGTGTTCCGACGACATTTATCACCCTTGACGCCACACATTCGGCTTCTCTTACCCTTGCCGACGCCGAGGAGCTTAGGGGTCTTGGCACCTTCTCAGGCAAATTCACCGCAAGAATAATCGAGCAGAGGACCGAGTATGACAGCGCTGTTCAGGACAGGGATCTGGACAGCACTCCGGTGCATGATTCCCTTGCTGTATGCGCGGCCATCGATAAGTCGGTCATAACCGAGTATGAAGACTGCCGTGTTCGTATCGCCCTTTCGGGAATTGCCGAGGGCAGGACGATAATCGACAGAAGGAACCCCGCCGGAAAGGCCAACTGCCGTTTTGCCATGAGGGCGTCCCACGATAAATATATGGAAATGCTGAAAAAATATTTAGAATAACGGAGGAGCGTATGGCAGTCAGACAGCTTAGATTTGACAGGGACGAAGTGTTAAGAAAGAAATGCAGGGAGGTTACGGAGGTAAACGACAGGATCCGTGCTATCCTTGACGATATGATGGACACGCTCCACACCCATGAGGACGGGGCGGCGCTGGCGGCCAATCAGGTCGGCATTCTCAGAAGGCTCGTGGTCGTCGATTTTGAGGGATATTGCCTTAAACTGGTCAATCCGGTCATAGTTGCACGGTCGGGACATCAGGACTGCGTTGAGGGCTGCCTGAGCTTTCCGGGCGTTTTCGGCGAGACCGTAAGGCCGATGAAGGTCAGGGTCGAGGCCCTTGACGAGAACGGGGAGAAGATCACACTCGACCTCAAGGGAGACATGGCTAAATGCCTGTGCCATGAGATAGACCATCTGGACGGCATCGTGTTTATCGATAAAGTAACAAAATTTTTGCGATAAACGGTCTGTTCCCTTAATGGGAGAAGCTGCCATTCGACTGAAAGACAGACATGTCCTGTAATATGGGATGGACCATCTGGCATTGTGTTCATCGATAATTTTTTACAAAAAAATTTAGGGGAGGATATTATGAGAAATAAAAGAAAAACCTGGTCATTGCTGGTCATAGTTTTAGCGGTCATGCTTGCAATGTCCTTTACTGCTTTCGCCGGAGGCGATGAGGGCGAGGGCAGTAAAATGTACGCCACCGTCTGGTCGCTGGTTCCGCCGCTTGTGGCCATAATTCTGGCGCTTATTACTAAAGAGGTGTATTCCTCGCTTTTTGTTGGCATTTTGGTCGGCGGCCTTTTTTACGCCAATTTTAATCCGAAAGAGACATATCTCACCATATTCACGGATACTACCGACGGCGGACTGCTCGCCAAGCTGTCTGATAAATGGAATGTGGGAATACTGATATTCCTTGTTATCCTCGGTGTAATCGTGGTGCTGATGAATAGGGCGGGAGGCTCCGCCGCCTACGGACGCTGGGCCTCTGAGACTATAAAGACAAGAAAGGGAGCACTGCTTTCTACTTTTGCGCTTGGTGTTCTCATATTTATTGACGACTATTTCAACTGCCTGACGGTCGGAAGCGTTATGCGTCCCGTTACCGATACTCATAAGGTGTCCAGGGCGAAGCTGGCCTATATCATCGACGCTACGGCCGCTCCTATCTGCATTATCGCGCCCATATCTTCCTGGGCGGCGGCAGTTGCCGGTGTTGCCGACATGGTGGATGGCGTCAACGGACTGGAGCTGTTTATAAAGGCCATTCCGTACAATTTCTATGCCCTGCTTACGATAGTCGCCATGCTGACGATGATATTTACCAATACGGACTTTGGCCCTATGCTCACCCATGAGAGGAATGCCCAGCTTAACGATGACCTGTATACAACGGACGCCCGTCCATATGCCGACGCTTCGGAAAGCGTTGTGACAGGCAAGGGAAAGGTGATAGACCTTATACTGCCCGTAATAGCGCTGATCGTCTGCTGCGTAATCGGAATGATATACACGGGCGGATTTTTTGAGGGAGAAAGCTTTGTGAACGCTTTCGCCAACTGCGACGCCTCCGTTGGTCTGCTGCTTGGCTCTGCCGCGGCTTTGCTCATAACCTTCCTGCTCTATATACCCAGACGTGTGCTTACCTTCAAGGAATTCATGGAATGTCTGCCGGAGGGCTTTAAGGCGATGGTTCCGGCTATTCTTATACTGACATTCGCCTGGACGCTCAGCGGAATAACGGGACTGCTTGGCGCGGATGTATTCGTGGCGGAGCTTTTGGACAAGGGAAAGGGCAGTCTTGAGCTTCTGCTTCCGGTAATCGTTTTCCTTATAGCGGTTTTCCTTGCCTTCGCAACGGGAACCTCATGGGGTACCTTCGGCATACTTCTTCCGATAATCGTACCGATACTTGACCCCTCGAGCGAGCTGCTTACTATAACCGTTTCGGCTACCCTTGCAGGAGCCGTATGCGGAGACCACTGCTCGCCCATATCCGACACTACGATAATGGCCTCCACTGGGGCGCAGTGCGACCATATCAATCATGTGTCCACCCAGCTTCCCTACGCCATGATAGTAGCCGCTGTGGCGGCTGTAAACTATATTTTGGCGGCCATTATACAGAACTGGGTCATTAACCTTCCGATTGCCGTTATCTCTATGATTGCCGTGATAATGATAATAAGGTATATCAATCGTGACAGAGAAGTATAAAACAAACTTTTTGAAAAAAGTTTGGCAAAAAACTTTTAGCGGGAAACTTCGTTTCCCATGCTGTATTGTTTTAATTGGTCGCAAATCTGAGAATAAGCGACCCGAAAAATGAAATTTTTCGATATAAAAGTTATTTGATTAATCAGTGAAGGTTTACAGCGTCCACGACGAGTAAACGGGTTGCGTGAGCCGAGGAGTGCTGTAAAACTGCACTGATATTGGAACTTTTTCGATTTTTTTGTTGATAGAGATTGACAGAGAATTCTTATTTACTTATAATATATAGAAAGGCCATTTGAGGGGTAATTTGTATTTTTTAGACAAACCTTGGCTTTGACAAATACCGTAAATATGAAAGGAAGAAAAAAATGAAGAAGAAATTATTTGCTTTATCACTCGTAGCCGTTATGGCTCTTGGCGTATTCGCCGGTTGCTCATCATCGTCAAGCGATGCTGAAGACGCCGAGACAACAGAGGAAACAGAAGGCGAAGAGGAATCAACAGAAGCAGGCGGAAAATATATAATCGCTACCGATACCGCTTTCCCTCCGTTTGAGTTCACAAATGAGAACGGTGAGTTTGTAGGCATCGACGTTGACATTCTCAACGCTATCGCTGAGGATCAGGGCTTTGAGGTAGAGATTCAGTCTCTTGGCTTTGACGCTTCACTCCTTGCTGTTCAGACGGGTCAGGCTGACGGCGTTATCGCCGGTATGTCCATCACTGAGGAAAGAAAAGAGCTCTTCGATTTCTCAGAGCCTTATTTTGACGCCGACGTTACATTGGCTGTTGCCGCTGGCTCAGACATTACATCATTTGAGGATCTCGCCGGAAAGACTGTAGCGGTCAAGACAGCTACAAACGGCGCTGACTTCGCTAAGTCCATCGCTGACGAGTATGGCTTCTCTGTCGTTGAGTTCAAGGATTCACCCACAATGTATCAGGACGTTATCACCGGAAACACAGTAGCTTGCTTCGAGGACGAGCCTGTTATGGGATTCAATATCCAGCAGGGCGCTGCTCTTGTTATGCCCGAGGGCTTGACAGGCGCCGGCTCGCAGTATGGCTTTGCAGTAGCTAAGGGCGAGAACGCTGAGCTTCTTGAGATGTTCAACGCCGGTCTTGCTAACATTATCGAGAACGGAACCTTCGACGCTATCGTTGATTCTTATACAAAATAAAATAATTTAGGGTGCCGCGCGCGGCGATGACCTTCGGATATGTCCGTAACGAGCCGAGCGAGTAATAAATTTGACGGGCCGGAATATGTGTTCGAATTGTTAAAATTTTATTGGTGAAAATTAAATTTGTATTTTCTATAGAAACAATTCCCTCCTTAACAGCACAGATTTCGCCCGTCATTTTAGTATGCTGCCGATTGCTTGTAAAGCTCTAAGAAAACATAGAATTTTACAAACAGCCGGCAGTTGAAAATATTAAATAACGGAGGCGACCGGTATGGCAAAACTGGTTCAAATATTAAATACATACTCGGGTATGTTATTGGAATCGCTGGGACAGACAATGCTGCTGACATTGCTCTCCCTTATTTTTGCGTTTATCATAGGACTTATATTCGGTCTGATGAATGTCAGCAAGAAGAAAGTGCTGAATTTCATCGGAACACTGTACGTTGACGCCGTCAGGGGCGTCCCTCTTATTGTACTGGCGTATTTCATTTACTTCGGTATTCCGGCGGGAGTTAAGGCTGCGGGCTTCACAAACTTCAGGCTTCCGGCGCTTCAGGCCGGTACGATAGCTCTTTCCATGAATGCCGGAGCATATATGGCCGAGATATTCAGGGCCGGCATACAGTCGGTCGATAAGGGCCAGATGGAGGCCGCAAGGAGTCTTGGCCTTCCATATGGCAAGGCGATGCAGAAGGTTGTTCTTCCGCAGGCTATCCGTACAATGGTCCCCTCGATAATCAATCAGTTCATCATTTCACTTAAGGACACGTCTATCCTTTCGGTCATCGGCTTTCCGGAGCTTACAAAGGCCGGCAATATCATAGCCGGAAACACCTTCGCCGTTTTGCAGGTGTGGGCGATCGTAGGCGTAATGTATATGATAGTTATCACGATACTTTCAAAGGTAGCGAAACGTGTTGAGAGGAGGCTTAACGTTGGTAAAGAGTGATAAAATCAAGGTCCATGTTAAGAATCTTAAAAAGAACTTTGGAAAATTAGAGGTATTGAAAAGCATAAACGCCGACGTTACCGAGGGCGAGGTAGTTGTCCTTATCGGCCCGTCCGGCAGTGGAAAGTCCACGTTCCTGCGCTGTCTCAACCGTCTTGAGGAGATCACCGGCGGCGATGTAGTGGTCGATGGAGTGGACATTGCAGACAAAAATTGCGATATAAATAAGGTCAGGGAAAACATAGGAATGGTGTTCCAGCACTTCAATCTTTTCCCGCATATGACTGTTTTGGAAAATATAATGCTGGCCCCTGTGGAGCTTAAGAAAATGACTAAGGAGGAGGCCACAGAGACGGGACTCAGGCTTTTAAGAAGGGTCGGTCTTGAGGATAAGGCCAAGGTATATCCCCCGCAGCTTTCGGGCGGACAGAAGCAGCGTGTGGCGATAGCGAGGGCGCTGGCCATGAATCCGGACATAATGCTTTTTGACGAGCCTACCTCGGCCCTTGACCCTGAGATGGTCGGCGAGGTACTGAGCGTAATGAAGCAGCTTGCCGCGGACGGTATGACTATGATAATCGTTACCCACGAGATAGGCTTCGCGAGGGAGGTCGCCGACAGGATAATATTCATGGACGGCGGCTATATCGTCGAGGAGGGGATACCCAGCGAGATACTCTCTAACCCCAAGGAGCCTAGAACCATTGACTTCCTTAATAAGGTCCTTTAAGACAGTTGGAGGGAGACGCTATGAAGAAAATTATTACTATCAGCCGTGAATTCGGCGCCGGCGGCGGTGAGATAGGCGCAAAGGTATCAAAGGCGCTCAACTGGGAATATTTCCACAAGGAGCTTATATTAAAGGCGGCCGCTGACAGCAATATTGACGTATATCGTCTTTTGGAATGGGACGAGAAGGTTCCGCTGAACTTCGGCTTTACGCAGAGCCTTTTCGACTTTTACGCAAGACCTATGAGCGAGCAGGTCTTTGAGGCCCAGAAAAAGGTGATCATCGACATTGGCTCAAAGGGCAAATGTGTCATCACGGGAAGAAACGCGAATACGATACTCAAGGAGTTTGACGGCTGCCTGAATGTGTTTATCCACGCTGATTTTGACTGGAGACTGCGCCGCATGAAGGAAAAAATGCCGGAAATGACCGAGGATAAGATCGCTGCCGAGATAAACGCCATCGATAAGAAGCGTAAGAAATACTGCGCTTTTTACACAAAGACGGAATTCGGACATTCGGATAATTACGATATTTGTCTGGATACGTCAAGGCTGGGGATAGATGAGTGTGTAAGGATCATCACGGACGTGGCCACGTTAAGTTGAAATCTTGTGATATTTCAACTTGTTGACGGTGTTGTATGCACCGCAAAGAAAACGCGGGCGCACACAGTGCGGCTTTGCGAAGCAAAATGCTGAACATCGCGAAATAGTTCCAGCAGAAACTTTTTCACTCATGCATAGGCAGATATTAGAAATTGTTCACGCATGGAAATGAATTCCATGCGTATTTTAGTTGTGGTGCAAAATTAATATTATGCGACCCGAAAAATGAAATTTTTCGGTAGAGAAGGTCCTTTGATTCTTTCTTTTAAAAAAGAATATAAAAGACTTCCAAACTTTTTGAAAAAAGTTTGACAAAAACTTTATAGGGAA
>CAZBNY010000100.1:0-7227 GCA_964493235.1 uncultured Lachnospiraceae bacterium | reverse complement strand
CAATAGTCCGGAGGGAAAATGTGCCTAAAACGGCTTCTGTTTAAGTTAATTTATTAATTTTTGTTGCAATAAAGCTCAAAATATATTATTATTTCATAAGTATGTGATTTTACGATCATAATTTGTTTTGACAAGGAGAGAATATAAGATGAGCTTATATGAAAATTGGATGAAAAAAGCATTTACACCTAACGGACAGAGCGTAAATTCTGTATGGGACGTATATCTTCCTCTTGAGCAGAAGGTATATGAATATATACTCGGCGAGAAGGTCCAGGATATGGACTGCAAGATCTCCGACATAGCCGAGAAGTTCAACATGACTGACGAGCAGGCGGTCGCTTTCGTTGACGGTATCAACGATGTGCTTCCCGAGCCCTATGACGTTAAGGAGCTTACGGCCGATTCGGAGGTCAAGCTTCATATTGAGTTTGACAAGCTTTACAAAAAGATGGTCGAATACAAGGCCGAGCATCTTTACACACTTCCCCAGTGGAGCAATATTTATACTGAGGAGGAGCTTAAAAAGCTCTATAAGGAGCAGAAAACCTCACGTACAGTCGTTAAAAACGGCCCTAAGATCGGCAGAAACGATCCCTGCCCCTGCGGAAGCGGTAAAAAATATAAAAAGTGCTGCGGAGCTAATTTATAATCATGGAAACAAAACTTGTAAAAGTTGATATTGAAAATCCTGAGCAGGATATACTTGAGGAAGCCGCTGAGATCCTCCGTAACGGAGGATTAGTGGCTTTTCCTACAGAGACGGTATATGGACTGGGAGCCAACGGACTGGACGAGTCGGCCTGCAAAAAAATATACGAAGCCAAGGGAAGGCCCAGCGATAATCCGCTTATCCTCACTATCGGAGACATTGACGGACTTTATCCAATAGTGGGCAGGGTGACTGAAAACGCCAAAAAAATCATAGACGCCTTTTGGCCGGGGCCTATAACGCTTGTACTGCCTAAGGCGGAGTGCGTTCCTTCGGCTGTAACGGGCGGTCTTGATACGGTCGCCGTAAGATACCCCTCGAATAAGATAGCCAGAGAGCTTATCAGGACGGCAGGCATACCTGTAGCCGCGCCCAGCGCCAATTCTTCGGGAAAGCCAAGTCCCACAAGGGCGTCCCATGTGGCCTTTGACCTCAACGGAAAAATAGAAATGATAATCGACGGGGGAGCCGCCGATTGGGGACTTGAGTCCACTATACTTGATGTTTCATCGGACAAGCCGGTGCTTCTGCGACCCGGAGCTGTCACACAGGAGATGATAGAGAGGGTGGTCGGCGAGATAGACGTTGACCCCGCTGTATATTCCAAGCCGTCGGCGGATATAGTTCCAAAGGCGCCGGGAATGAAATATAAGCATTATTCACCATCCGCGAAGGTCATACTTGTATCCGGCAAATGGGAAAATGTAATAGAGACTATAAATAAAAAGGTCAAAGAGGACGAGGGAAATGGCCTTAAGGTCGGCATAATGGCGACGGTCCAGACAAAGGACAGCTATATAGGCGGAAACGTCCTTGTCGTAGGAGACAGGGACAAGCCGGAGACTATAGGGGCCAATCTGTTTAAAATCCTCCGTAAATTTGACTTTATCGGAGCTGATGTGGTCTATTCGGAGGTCTTTGACGAGGACGGCGAGGGAGCCGCTATAATGAACAGGCTCAATAAGGCCGCCGGATTTAACTACATCAAATGCTGATGGTGGTGATGATTTATGAAAATAATATTTGTATGTACGGGAAACACCTGCCGAAGCCCGATGGCTGAGGTCATAGCAAACGCGGTGTTCAAAAACGGAAATATACACGCCGTGGCTGAAAGCAGAGGGATATTCGCCCAAAACGGCGCGCCGGCGAGCGACTACGCAAAGCTTGCGGTAAGGAACTACGGACTGTCTCTTGAGGAGCATACCGCAAAGCAGATAACTGCCGAGGACATTACGGAGGCTGACCTGATACTTACAATGACCGCCGAGCATAAGAAGATGCTTGAAAAAATGTGCCCGGCTGAAAAGCTGTTTACACTTAAGGGATACTGCACGGGAGAAAACGGTTCCATAACGGATCCGTTTGGACAGAGTCCGGCGGTATACCTGGAGTGCGCCGAGGAAATGATCGACTGTGTAAACAAGCTGGCTGAGAAAATAAAAGATATGACGGCTGAATAACGGTGAAACAGGAAAGGAAATGAGTGATATGATAGCTATTGGCAGCGACCACGGCGGATTTGAGCTTAAAAAGGATATTATAAAGTTCCTTGAAAAATCAGGCTATGAATATAAGGATTTCGGAACGTACAGCGATGAGAGCTGCGACTATCCGGAGTTCGCGAAAAAGGTGGCCCATGCTGTAGCGGACGGGGAATGCGAGAAGGGCATCCTTATCTGCGGCACAGGCATAGGTGTAAGTATTACGGCCAACAAGGTCAAGGGAATACGCGCGGCTCTTGTGCATGACTGCTTTTCGGCTAAGGCCACAAGGGAGCATAATGACGCCAATGTATTGACTATGGGAGCGAGAGTAATAGGCCCCGGCCTTGCTGAGGAGATCGTAAGGATATTCCTGGAGACACCGTTCTCAAATGAGGAAAGACATATAAGGAGAATAAGACAGATCGAGGATTGAAGAAAGGAAGTTCGTAATGAGTGAGTTTTTTGTATCAAATCATCCGCTTATCCAGAACAAAATGGCTCTTTTAAGAAACAAGGACACCTGCACCAAGGAATTCAAGGAGATAATCTCGGAGGTGGCCATGCTTCTTTGCTATGAGGCCACAAGACACGTGGAGCTTACTCCGGCTAAGGTTCAGACGCCGATAGCCGAGGCCGACGTAAACGTGATAGACAAAGGGTTCGCGATCGTTCCGATACTTCGTGCGGGAATGGGTATGCTTGACGGACTTCTTACGCTTATACCTACCGCGAAGGTCGGTGTGATCGGTCTTTACCGCGACCCCGAGACCCTTAAGCCTGTGGAATACTATTGCAAGCTTCCCAAAGAGATCGATGAAATGGAGGTATTTGTTACCGACCCGATGCTTGCTACCGGCGGAACGGCAGTCGCGGGTATCGATTTCGTTAAGGCGAGAGGCGCGAAGAAGATAACATTCTTATGTATTTTAGCCGCCCCTGAGGGAGTCAAGGCGCTTCAGGAGGCCCATCCGGACGTCGATATTTATGCGGCGGCATACGACAGCCACCTCAATGACCACGGCTACATAGTCCCCGGTCTTGGTGACGCGGGAGACAGAATTTTTGGCACAAAGTGATTAGGAGATTAAAATGGTTCACAATTGGCTTTTATATATAGCGGCCTTTGCCTGCGCCTTTGCCATTTCTATGGTCATGACTCCCTTTGCCAAGAAATTTTCCGAAAAAGTAGGGGCTATAGACTATCCGAAGGCAAGAGGTATGCACACAAAACCCATGCCGCGTCTGGGAGGCATTGCCATCGTTATGGGATTTATGATAACGGTGCTTCTGCTTTACAGATTTGTTAATGATATTAATATAAAGCACTTCATCGGCTTTATCGCCGGAGCTATAGTTATCGTATGCGTCGGCATAGTTGACGACGCGAGAAATCTTCCGGCCAAGGTAAAGCTCGTGTTTCAGATAATCGCCGCTTTGCTGGTCATAGGCTCGGGCATAAGGATAAACGTCGTTATGTGGCCCGTGACTTATTATCTGCAAAAGATCAGCGGCCCGATAACCCTCATATGGATAATCGGAGTGACAAACGCCGTTAACCTCATTGACGGCCTTGACGGTCTGGCGGCCGGAGTTTCTTCCATAGCCTCGCTGTGCCTTATGGTGCTCTGCATACTTACGGGAACGGAATCCGCCGTTATGTTTACCGCGGCGTTAGCGGGAAGCTGCCTTGGCTTTTTGCCGAGAAACTTCAATCCGGCGGAAATATTCATGGGCGATACGGGAGCGACGTTCCTCGGATATGTGCTGGCGGTAACGAGCATAATCGGTGTTTTCAAGGGATACGCTATTCTGGCGCTTATCGTCTGTATGCTTTCTTTGGGACTGCCGATATTTGACACGATTTGCGCGATGCTCAGGCGTATGGTCACGCACCAGCCTATTATGCAGGCTGACAGAGGACATCTGCACCACAAGCTGATAGACAGGGGATATACCCAGAAGCAGGCTGTGCTCATACTCTACGGCATCAGCGCCCTGCTTGCGGCATTGGCTATATTTATCGCTATCAAGGACTCACGTGTGCTCGCGGTCGTTGTTTTGGCGGTCATCGTGCTTAGTCTGGTAATATTCATATTTAATAACAAAAACAAAGCAAAGGGCTGATTCAAATCGGCCCTTTTTCTTTTGTTGAAAATAAGCGCCGTAAATGCTATACTAATATAATGATATCGAAAAAAATGATATGCCTGCGCGTTGATATATAACTTTGTGACCCTCAAATCGCTAATAACAGCCGTTTCAGTAAAAATTAGCGGATTTACGGCGCTTTAGGAACGCAATAGCGCTAAGCACGCAGAGAAACGTATATCATAGGGACAGGATTTTGATCCTGCATCATTTAATCTATAAAGGAACAATGTAAAATGGCGGAAAACGGAAAAACATACATATCAAATGATTTTTTAAATAAATACATGGCGACGGCCCCGACAGCCTATATAATGGTCTATATCTGTGCCCAAAAGTTCATGCAGGAGGGTAAAACGGCGTTCACCGACGCGGAGCTTGCCGAAAGCCTGAAAATGACCGAGAGCGATGTGAAAAAGGCCCTTGAATACTGGGAGCAGAAGGGCGAGAGGATAGTCAGGCAAAGGCCGCCCGCGGCTTACTGCATACCTTCGTCGGCACCTGATTACTCGACGGAGGAGATCAATTATTATATGAGCCACAACGATGACTTCCGCTCGCTTTTGAACAGCGCGGAAAGCTATCTGGGAAAGCTCCTTTCGATCTCTGAGATAAAGACTCTTTACAGCCTGCATGACTGGCTGAGACTGCCCCTTGAGGTGATAGAGATACTTTTGGCCTATTGCACCGAAAACGGGCACAGAAGCATGAGATATATAGAGAAGGTCGCCATAAGCTGGGCGGACGACGGAGTAAACGATACGGCTTCGGCCTTAAGTCATATAAAGGATTACAGCAGTGTATATATGAGAATAATGAGGGCGCTGGGCATCGGCGGCAAACAGCCTGTGGCAAAGCAGAAGGAATATATGAAAAGCTGGACAAGCTCTATGCCCCTTGACCTGATATTATACGGCTGTGAGAAAACGGCGCTGATAGTCACCAACGGCAATCCGTTCCCCTATGCCGATAAGATATTCTCAAACTGGCAGAAGGACGGCGTGAATACATTGGAAAAGGCCAAGGAGGCCGACAAGAAGTTTGCCCAGAGCAGGGAGACGAAAAAGCCGCAGTCGTCACGGAACGACCAGAAACAGAAAAAGGAAAAATTCAACTACGAGCAGAGAAACTGGGACTTTGACACGATAGAAAGACTTAAGCGCGAGGAGCTTAAAAAATATTTGGAGGAATAAGCGATGAGCATAAAAACAGACATATACAGATCGGCTCTGCGGGATTACGATTCGATAAAATCCGCCTCCGAGGCAGCAAGACGTGAGCTGAAGGCCAAAATTTACGCCGCAAATCCCAGACTTGAGGAGATAGACAGGGAGATAAATTTGACCGGCGTCACGGCGGCTAAGAGGATAATAAAAAATCCCGAAAAAAAAGATGAGATCAGGTTTGACCTCAACGCGAAGCTTTATGAACTGAAAACCGAGAAGGATATGATATATAACGATCTTGGCATAACGGAGGATTATTTCGACAGCGTGTACAAGTGCAAAAAATGTAAGGATACCGGCATGATAGGGAATGAGGAATGTTCCTGTTTCAGACAATATCTTATACAGAAGGCATACGGAAGGGCGTTGTTGAACGAGCTTTCGGAGCATGAGAGCTTTGACACGTTTAATCTCGAATTCTATTCCAAAACCGAACAGGACAGGCTCGGGGTCACGCCCTATGAAAACATGAAAATGATATACGGTATGTGCCGCCGGTTCGCTGAAAGATTCGGCAGCGAGTATAAAAATCTTTTGCTGATGGGAAAAACCGGTCTCGGAAAGACGTTTCTGTGCAACTCGATCGCGAAACAGGTGTTGGATAACGGTTTTACGGTGATCTATATTTCGGCCGGCAGACTTTTCAAGACGCTTTCGGACGAGCAGTTCAACAGGAATGAGGAGGAAGAATACAGCTCGTTTTATGACGACGTGCTTACGGTTGACCTGCTTATTATCGACGACCTTGGGACGGAATTCGGCACAACGCTTGTCAGCTCGCGGTTTTTCAATATAGTGAACGAACGTATGGTAAACACCAGACCGACAATCGTTTCAACAAATCTTACGCCTGACAGGCTGAAAGAGCAGTATTCCGACAGGGTGCTGTCTCGCATGACAGATGAATTCGAGTTCCTGACGCTGACGGGGGAGGACATACGTGTGCTGAAACGATTTTCGGCAACCGCAAGGACGTGAGAACTTTGGTGATTTGTAACGATTGATTTTTAAACGGTTATGGTATATACTTACATAGAGGTGGTGATAGCGTGTCTGATGAAACGAAAGAAATAATGGCTTTTATGCAAAATATGTTTGACAGCATGAATAAGAGATTTGACAGAATCGAGGAGCGAATGGACAGGCTCGAGGAGCGTATGGACAAGCTCGAGGAGCGAATGGACAGGCTCGAGGAGGAGGTTGGCGAAATCAAGGTACGATTGGATTCTGTTGAAAAGCGCCTTGATTCTCTTGAAAAGAAATATGATATTCTTTATGACGCGATGGCAAATACCAGAGAGGATATCACAAGGCTCAATATAAGAACGGATAAAATCGCTGAGCAGGTCAACAATATTGAACAAAAATATGTAAAAGACGTTGAGATACTTAAGTACGATAATGAAATGAACAAAAGAAGCATAGTTAAATGCTTGAATGATATAGAGGAGCTTAAAAAGGCGCAGTAAAAGGTTGCTCTTTTTAAAAAATGAAGTCTTGCAGGTCGCAAGGCTTTCTTTTTTACACTCTCCGAGTGCTAGGCCTATTTTTGCGGCTGTACCAGTCGCGAGGCGGTTTTTCGGGGAAGGGGTCATCTCAGAGCTGCGAACGGCCCCGCTGTTCGCTTGTCTCGTACTGCTCACTGCCGTTCGCA
>CAZBNY010000099.1:0-7255 GCA_964493235.1 uncultured Lachnospiraceae bacterium | reverse complement strand
AACTAACCCCCTCAGCCTGCGAGAGTGTAAGAAGAAGAAAAAGGACTGATCCCCCACATCAGTCCTTATCCTCTCACCATCTGTATTTATGTAGCTGCCCCTCGGTGGTCAACCCCTTAAATCCCTGCTGTCTGAGCGCCTCATACAGGATTATAGCCACTGAATTTGACAGGTTCAGGCTCCTCAAATCGTCATACATGGGTATCCTTATGCTTGTTTCCTTGTATTTAAGCAGTATTTCCTCCGGGATCCCTGCGCTTTCCTTTCCGAACATAATGTAGTCGTCCTCGGAATACTTCACGTCGGTATATACCTGCTTGGACTTTGTAGTCGCCATGAATATTTTAGCGTTGGGATTTTTGTAGAGGAAGTCCTCAAAATTCTCATAATATCTTACATCTAAATACTGCCAGTAATCCAGTCCCGACCTTTTAAGATACTTGTCGTCAACGGAAAAGCCCAGCGGCTTGATAAGGTGCAGGGTCGAGTGGGTGACAGCGCAGGTCCTTGAAATATTACCGGTGTTCTGCGGGATCTCAGGTTCATGTAAAACTATGTTCATTGTACTTCCTCCGATTTTAAACAAAAATTCTGTTTGTCTACACTAATTAAGCAATATTTGGCATTGACTTATTTTCTTCAATATAGTATTATTATTTTTAGATAATTCTTTAAAGATAATTATTATTAATAAATATAAGGAGTTGATAACATGAGCAATATCCCAGAAATGCTGCGCTCCAAGGGACTTAAGGTCACACCCCAGCGTATCGCTATTTTAAGTATGCTTATGAACACAAAGTCACACCCGACGGCGGAAGCAATCTTCAAAGCTCTTGAACCTACCAACCCCACAATGAGTCTGGCTACCGTTTACAAAACATTGGATTCCTTCACAGCCGCCGGTATCATTCAGCAGCTCAGTATTGACGGCGATAGTCTGCATTACGACTACATCACCGAGTTCCACCCGCACGTCATATGCAAAAAATGCGGCTCAATACACGATGTGGATATTGATTTTTCACCTGAGCTTGATTCGATTGCAAACAAGATCAAAACAAAGTCGTCCTATGAGGTCGACAAGGAACAGCTTTTCTTTTATGGACTTTGCGAGGAATGCAGATAGCTTCCAAGGCCAACGGAGCGCGTAAAGAAAAACGCTAAGGTCGGCCAAGAAAAAACAACGGATCCTCATGGCACAAAGACAATGGAACCGGTTGTTCATACCTCCGTTTTCGCCATATCCTTATTTTGACGAAGTGTGCGGACTTTGCCGAAAACCTCACGCATGGGAATTTGATCCCATGCGTGTTTTCATTTTGTAAATACTAATGCTCTTATTCGTCATCCTGCTCATCGGGGTCAGGCATTTCCTTTATCTTTTCCAAAAGCTCTGTCAGCTTTTTCTTCAGATACATATCCCCCTCTGAGCTGCTCCCCGATTTATTTATGAACTCGATGACTTCCTCCGTATATTTCTCAGCCTTCTTTTTATTTCCCTTAAAGTAATAGTAAAAGCTGAACGTGGCCGAAAACGACGCCGTGAAGCTCTTGACCGATATATATTTCCGGAGCGTCTGTAAATTTTCCTCCACATATTTGGTCGCCTCGTCATTCCTGTCCGAAAGGTACAGGTACTGGGCCAGATTGTTCAGCGCTACGGCCCTGTGGCTTGTGTTTACGACCGAAAGATCGACCGACTTTATCACGTCCACGGCCTTATCATATTCACACATACATGAATAGCCGACCGCCGAGTTCAGCATGAGCATGGCCTTGAAAGACTCGTCATCGTCCCTTTCGCTGTAGTCCTTACATTTCTGTACATATTTTTCCGGATCATTGTCCTCGGTAAGTATTTTATTCAGATGCTCCAGCATTTTGGCGTGTTCCTTGTTTTTGCCGTTGACTATATACATTCTCACAACGATCAGCACCGCCCAGATGACCACTATGCCCGAAAGCATAGTCTGCGGACTGAGCTTCATTATGCTTGACACTATTATTACGACAATGGCCAGCGCCACACCTATTATCGTCAGCTTTTTTGTGATTTTTTTATTCATACATATCCTCCGCTTACTGTTTCGATGCTTTTCTGAGCATATCGTATTTTTTGAGGGGAAGGTCAGTCCTGAGTCTTATGATCTGCTCGGGGTGAGGGGCCGACGCTATGGGGTCTCCCTCCTCGTCCCACATCTCGCTTACGGTCATTTCGGCAGAATCGCCCTTCTGCGGAAGCACCTCTATTTTATCTCCGACCTCGAATTTATTTCTCTGCATCACAACGGCACAGCCGGTACTTTCGTCCCTGTCCTCCATCACCATGCCTATGAAGTCATAGTTCCTTATATAGGTGTTGCTTGTATACACTTGGTCGTCATGGCCCGGCTTTCCGAAATAAAAGCCGGTCGTGTAGTCCCTGTGGCTTGCCTTGGAGACCTCAGCCATATAATACCCTACGCGGCTCCTATAATAGTCAGGGTCGGTGAAATAATCGTCGATGGCCTGCCTGTAGGCCTTTACGACAGTCCCGACATAATACGGCGTTTTCATTCTTCCCTCTATTTTCAGGCTGCTTATTCCCGCGTCCACAAGCTCCGGTATATGCTCAAGCATACAGAGGTCCTTGGAGTTGAATATGAATGTCCCTCTCTCGTTTTCCTCCACCGGCATATATTCCCCCGGTCTTGTCTCCTCCATGAGGAAATATTTCCATCTGCATGGGTGGGAGCAGGCGCCCTTATTGGCGTCCCTTCCTGTCAGGTAGCTGCTCAGAAGGCACCTTCCCGAATAGGATATGCACATGGCTCCGTGTACGAAGGTCTCTATCTCCATATCCTCGGGTATATGCTGTCTCATTTCCTTTATCTCTTTAAGGGAAAGCTCCCTCGCGCCGACTATCCTTTTCGCTCCTAAGTTATACCAGAAATCGGCCGTCTTATAGTTGGTATTGTTGGCCTGTGTGGATATATGAAGCTCCATATCCGGAGCGGCCTCCTTCAACGTCATGTAGACCCCGGGGTCCGACACAAGCACAGCGTCCGCCCCTATGTCGCTTATCGCTCTGAAATAGTCTCCCATTCCATCAAAATCAGCGTTATGTGCGAAAATATTGGCCGTGACATAAACCTTCGCTCCGTGGCTATGGGCAAACTCGATGCCTTCCCTCATTGTGGGAATGTCAAAATTCTTCGCTTTGGCCCGCAGTCCGTAGGCCTCCCCGCCGATATAGACGGCGTCGGCCCCGTATAAAACCGCTATTTTCAGCTTTTCCAGATCTCCGGCGGGAGCCAGCAGCTCCGGCTTCTTAACATTACTCATTTTTATTCTCCTCATCATAGGACTTAATATCGAGCGGCTCATCAGGCTCCTTGACCTTTACGCACATGGCAAGTCCGTCCCCAATGGGAACTATCGCCGATGTGAACACATCTGTATGCGAAATGTCCCAAAGGAAATTTCTGAGCCTCTTATGGATAGTCCTCTGCCTTCTCGGTACGGAAAACCTTGTCTTCGCGATGTCCCCGCCCTGAAGCACATCGTCCGCCAGCAGCAGGCCGCCGACAGGCAAAAGCCTTATGCAGTGCGGCAGAAAGGCCGAATACTGTCCCTTGGCGGCGTCAAGGAATATAACGTCGTAGGGACCTGTCAGTGTCGGCAGTATATCCGCCGCGTCGCCCTCAAGTATTTTTATTTTGTCCTCAAGTCCCATGCGCTTTATATTCACTCTGGCGTCCTTAAGCATCACGTCAAAGCGGTCGATGGTAGTCACCATGCCGCCCTCATCAAGATACCTTGTCATCAGTCCCGACGAAAAGCCGACCGCCGTACCGACCTCGAGAATATTTTTAGGCTTTTTCATTGTCAAAAGCACACCTAAAAGCCTTGCCGTCTCATGGGGTATTATCGGGACGTCGGCAAGCCTTGACTCCCTCTCGATCTCTCCCAGAACACCGTCATAATGCGGCTGTACGGTCCTCAGATAGGCATTGATATAATCATCTGTAACGTAGTTCATAATTCTCTCCTAGCTATTAAAAGTAGCCTGATATTCCGCCTTTGCGGTAAGGAAATCATCATAGTTGTCAGTAAATGTATGCTCACTTCCGCCCTGCTCCTTAAGGACATAGTACAGGTAATTATGGCTCTCAGGCTTAACAGCGGCCTCAAGCGACGCCAGACCGGGGTTGCATATAGGCCCCTCGGGAAGTCCCTTATATTTATAGGTGTTATACGGCGAGTCAACCGAAAGGTCTGTCGTCGTCACCACCTCGTTTCTTGTGGAAAGGGCGTATTGAACGGTTGAATCTATCTGCAAAAGCATATCTATATCCAGTCTGTTATATATCACTCCGGCGATTATCGGTCTTTCCTCGTCAAGCTTCGCCTCGCTCTCGACCATTGAAGCGACCGTTACAAGCTCGTCAAGGGTATATCCGCCGGACGAAACGTAGTCCTTTACCGACTCATTATACACCTGCTCAAAGCGGTTGAGCATCATAACGATTATATCCCTCGCGGTCTCGTTTCCGCTCAAAAAATAGGTGTCGGGGAAAAGGTAGCCCTCCAGATAGTTCTCCCTCTTTGGTATTCCCTCAAGAAAATCATACTCAAAGGTGCCGTTATTCATCTCATTGAAGAATTCCTCACTGGCCGCTATCCCCCTCTCGTCAAGGAGAGCGGCTATCTGCTTGGCGGTATATCCCTCCGGTATGGTCAGACGGTTCGTCTGTTCGGCCTGCGTCGTGCTTTGGAGTATTTTTATTATCTGATCGGCAGTCATGTCCTTCGACAGATAGAAGGTGCCGTAATTATATGTCCCATCGGCCCCGTTGAGCTTGCTCTTGATGCGGAAGGACAGCTTGCTCGATATTATCCCGTTATCCTTCAGTATGTCGGCAATGGCCTTTGTGGACGACCCCTGCGGTATATCGACGGCTATTGTCGTCTCCGGGTTTATATCGACCTCGGTCTCGGCCGAGGCTCCGCTAAAAAGTAAGTTCTCGGCGAATTTCTTACCTATCGTATATGATATGCCCAAAACTCCGGCTATCACCGCCAGAACGATGACTATCACAAGCAGCGCCCTTCCCAGACGGCTTCGCCTTCTGCGTCTTTTTTTCTTTCCTGTTTCGTTTGGTTTTTTTGTCCTCTCGTTCAAAGTATCACCCTTTGCTGATCTTACGTAAATCACTTCATTTTATAGATTTCTTTCAGTGCTACCCCGTTTTCCCTGGCGAGCCTTTTGGCGGACTCGAATTCGGGATAAGCCTGCTCTTTTCCGTTTCTTACTATTTTCTTGACGTCAAGCGTGCCGTAAGAGGTCTCGACAGTTCCGGCGCTTCTCTCAAGGCAGCTTCTTACCTCGCTCCTTCTGCGGATGCCGATGGTCGTCGTCTCGGTGAAAATTATGTCCTCCAGAGCCTCTCTCTTTTCCTCGTCGCAGATAACAGTCAGCTTATAGGCCGGACGGTTCTTCTTCATAAATATCGGTGTATAGAACACGTCCCTCGCTCCGGCCTCGAGGAGCCTGTCCATAGTATATCCCATTATCTCTCCGGTCGTATCGTCCACATTGGTCTCGAGAATAACTATCTCGTCGCCCTTTGCCTCCTCCTTAAGCTCACCCATAGCCACTCTCAGCACGTTGGGTATTTTCACGTCCTTCCTGCCGGCGCCGTAGCCTATCTTCTCAATGGACATGGCAGGCATAGCTCCGTAGCTCTCAGCAAGCTCGGCGATTATAGCGGCACCCGTAGGCGTCACAAGCTCGGTATCTATATCTATCTGCCTTGATACCACGTCAGAATCGGCGAATATCTGGGCCGTAGCCGGTACCGGTACGGGTATCCGGCCGTGCTGGCACATGATAAAGCCGTAGCCGTCGTTCACCACCGAGGCGAATATCCTGTCAGGCTTGAGCATATCGATACATATGGCCGTACCGATTATGTCAACTATGGAGTCGATGGCCCCTACCTCATGGAAATGCACCTTGTCCAATGGCTCGTTGTGTACCTTAGACTCGGCCATAGCTACACGCATGAATATTTTCTTAGCCAGCTCCTTCGCGTTTTCGTTTATATCGCTCCTGTCGATTATGCCAAAAACGTCGGAAAGGTTCCTATGTTCATGGTGATGGTGATGATGATGTTCATGGTCGTGGTCATGGCCATGCTCGTGGTGGTGTTCGTGCTTGTGGTCGTGGTCATGCTCATGGTCATGCTCGTGGTCATGGTGGTGATGCTCGAGCGGCTGTCCGTCGGCGTCATAACCCTCCACATTTATCATAACGTCCACCTTATTGGCTCCTATTCCGTTTTTTACGGTTCTGCCAAAGACGATGTCATAACCCTCTACATTGAGCTTTGAAAGCTCTTGAACAAATTTTTCCTTATCTATGCCCAGATCAAGCAGCGCCCCCAGCGTCATATCCCCGCTTATTCCGGCGCTGCAATCAAAATACAGTGTTTTCATTTTCTCGATGCCCCCAGTTTATTTATGCTATTGGCGGTATATCCCGCTCCAAATCCGTTGTCTATGTTTACTACTACCACACCGCTGGCGCAGCTGTTGAGCATACAAAGCAGTGATGAAAGTCCGTTGAAATTGGCCCCGTAGCCGACCGAGGTAGGCACAGCTATGACCGGCTTATCAGTCAGCCCGCCGATGACGCTGGCAAGGGCGCCCTCCATTCCGGCGACGGCGATTATCACATCTGCGGCCTCTACTCTCTCTATCCTGGAAAGCAGCCTGTGCAGTCCAGCCACTCCCACGTCATAGAGCCTGTCCACCTCGTTGCCTAAAAATTCCGCCGTAACAGCGGCCTCCTCGGCGACTGGTATATCACTGGTGCCGCCGGTAGCCACAAGAATGATGCCGCCGGTTTTTTTGACAGGCTCTCTCTCGACAACGACGGTCCTCGCGTCCTTATTATACTTAGCGTCGGGTATCTCCGACACGATATATTCATATTTTTCCTCACTGACCCTTGTAGCCAGTATGTTTTCGGTTCCGTTTTCGAGCATATTTTTCATTATGCCGACGGTCTGCTCCTTTGTCTTTCCCTCGGCGTAGATCACCTCGGGACAGCCGTTTCTCATGGCCCTCTGATGGTCCACAACGGCGTAGCCCAGGTCCTTCGTCGGCGCCAGCTTAAGCATTTTAGCTGCCTCGTCTACGGAAATCTCATTATTTTGGAGCTTTGTCAATATTTCCTTCGTGTTCATGCTTTCCTCCTGATCAGCCG
>CAZBNY010000098.1:0-7264 GCA_964493235.1 uncultured Lachnospiraceae bacterium | reverse complement strand
CTTTCGGCTTAAAACCGTCAATCAAGTTGAAATCGCAGATTTCAACTTATAAGCCTTAGCTTATAAAGAACTGGCTCCAATAATATGTATTTCCGCTTTTATAGCAGCCTACGCCGATCGTTGTGAAGCTTCCGTTCATTATGTTTGCTCTGTGTCCGGGTGAGTTCATCCACGCGTTCACTACCTCGGCCGGTGTTTTCTGTCCGTATGCGATATTTTCACCAGCGCCCGTATAGCTTACTCCGGCCTCCTGAAGAGCCGTAAAGCAGCTTGAACCGTTGGGCCTTGTGTGTGAGAATGAGGTTACTGTTTCCTTTGCCCTTACCTGAGCGGCGGCCTGTACGGCGCTGTCAACCTTGAGCGCCGAAAGACCTTCCTTTGCTCTCTCGGCGTTTACAAGACGAACGACCTCAGCGGCGTATGCGCTTTCAGATGTATCTGTCTGGCTGTTGTCTGTTTGTGTATCGTCGGTTTTTTCATCTGTGCCTTGATTCTGCGAATTGTCAGGTTTTTCGACCGTATCTGGCTTCTGTATATCGTCGTTTTCGCAGCTTCCGTCCGTACAGTCGGTACTGTCGCCGCAGTCTCCGTTGTTTTCGCAGCTATTATTGTTGCTTTGGCAGCCGTTTGTAAATATGTATCCACAATTGCCATTGTAATAGCATTTAAACAAATCGGAAAGGCTGTTCTGAGCGCAGCCGTTTTTGGTCGATTCGCTTAAATAATTATTGCACAAACTGTTAAGACTGATATTGGTGTATCTTGATCTTGCGTAGCTTTTGGTCGCCGCGAAGGCATTTGTTGATGATAACATCATAGTTGTAACGGTGAGTACAGTTATAATTTTCTTTTTCATTGTCATCTCTCCTTAAAATATTAAATTTTTGTTACAAATATGTTACACATATATGATAACGCTTCCTTAGCCTGTATGCAATGGAACATTATGGCACATAAAAAAGCCTTGGCGGCCGGCAACCTTCCGTGAAGGCCCAAATTACGGGGAATTTTCATGTTTTTATCAAAATCCATATACCGCTCTGTAAATATATTCCTGAAATAATCGTTTATCTTAAAATGTTTACGATTATTGTAAAAAGTGGTATCATGGTAATATTGAAGGCGAGGAGATAACTTGATTGAAACAATTACGCTTGAAAACGGATTAAAAATTGTAATGGAGGAAATATCATACGTTCGCTCCATAGCGTTTGGCATATGGATAAAGACCGGAACCAGGTTTGAAAAGCCGGAGGAAAACGGCGTTTCCCATTTCATTGAGCATCTTATGTTCAAGGGAACGGCCTCAAGGAGCGCGAAGGATATAGCGGAGGAAATGGATTCCGTGGGAGGTCAGATAAACGCATATACGACTAAGGAATATACCTGCTATTACACAAGGACTCTGGACAGGCATTTTGATAAGGCGCTTGACGTGCTGAGCGATATGATACTTAACTCGAGGTTTGACAACGGTGATATCGAAAGGGAGAAGGAGGTCATTCTGGAGGAGATAGAGATGTATCTTGACGCTCCCGAGGAGCTTGTGCATGACGCCCTTGAGGAGGCCGTCTGGAGAGAGACAAGTCTTGGAATGCCCATATGCGGTACGGCGGAAACGCTGGACAAAATGGACAGGAACGTTATAAAGGCCTACTATGACAGGACCTACAGGCCGAAGAACACTGTTTTGTCTGTCGCGGGAAATTTCAAAAGGGACGAAATGCTCAAAAAGCTCGAGGCTGTTTTCGGCTCCTGGAGCAACGACGGCTATGAGAGGATGGAATACGCTAAGGCCACCTATGTGCCGTCTTTGGTCGCCATAAACAAGGACGTGGAGCAGATACATATGTGCTTCACTTTTAAGGCCCCAAAGAGGGACAGCGGCAGAAAATATTCGATGGCCGTGATGAATACGCTTTTCGGGGGAGGAATGAGCTCAAGGCTTTTCCAGCGTATAAGGGAAGATGCCGGCCTTGTCTATACTATCTACAGCTATACATCGCTATACAGCGATACCGGTGTTATGACCGTTTACGCCTGTACCAGTCCGCAGAAGGCCGAAAATGTAATAAGCAGCGTTTTCAAGGAAATAAGGCGGCTGAAGAATGAAAAGATCGAAGACAGGCTGATAGAGGTAACGAAGGAACAGATAATCAGCAATTATATCATAGGCAGCGAAAGCACAGCCAACCGTCTGAACAGCAACGGCGGAGGAATGGCTCTGAACGATAAAATAGTCCCGATGGAGGAGATACTTGAAAAGATGGAGGCCGTTGACTATCAGTCGGTCAAGGAGACCGCTGATGAAATATTTACCGCGGAGAATTTCAGCTTTTCAGCCGTAGGCAACATAGGGAATATAGATTTTGAGGGAATGATCGAGAATGGGAAAAAGCTTTTATGTGACTAGAACTGACGACGCGAAGGATCTGCCTTTGCCCAAATATATGTCGGCGGGCGCGGCCGGAATGGATCTTTACGCCAACGTCCATGAAGACACGATGATAAGAATGGGAGAGATAAAGCTCATACCGACAGGAATAAGGATAGCGCTTCCGGAAGGTTATGAGGCCCAGATAAGGCCAAGAAGCGGACTTGCGCTGAAAAACGGCATAACGCTGCTCAACACGCCGGGCACCATAGACTCCGACTACAGGGGCGAGATCGCGGTAATAATGATAAACTGCGGGACCAATGGATTCCTTATAAAAAGAGGAGACCGGATAGCGCAGATGGTAATAAACAAATACGAAAGAATAGAGTGGACAGAATGTGATTCTTTGGACGAGACGGAGCGCGGCGGAGGAGGGTTCGGCCACTCGGGTGTATAAAAAATTCGACCTTAATTTCTTACGAAATAATTAAAAATATTGTTTCTGCGGCTCGAATTATGTATACTTGAGAAGTACAATAATATGATGTATTTTGAAAGGCGGTCAGTCTTATGAAAAAGAAACTGTTAGCTTTATCACTTATATTGGCTATGACTTCAATACCGTCGGCGGCATTCGCTCAGGAGGGTACTGCCGAGACAGCCGAGACAGCGGAAAATACTGAAAATGGGGAGCCGGCGGAAACGGAGAAACTGTCGGAGGACGATGAGATGGTAACCAATGACAATGCTGAGAGTCCGGAGGATATTCCGCCGTCCGAGGAGAATACTCTGTTTGCGGACGTACCCAATGGCGCATGGTATGCCGACGCTGTGGATTTTGTAGTTAAACGTGGAGTTATGAACGGCACGTCGGACATGACCTACAGTCCTGATGACGCTGCTACCAGGGGTATGCTTGCGCTTATTATGAAAAATATGGACGGAACAAGCGAGAAGGTATACTGGTCATATCTGGACGTAGATGAGGACGCATGGTATGCTGATGCCGTGGCGTGGTGTTCTGAGAATAATATTATGAAGGGTTATGGCGGCGGATTGTTTGGGCCCGACGACAGTATAACAAGGGAACAGCTTGTGTCCGTAATGTACAGCTTTGCTAAGTATAAGAATTTTGGAAATATGGAGACAAACGGAATAGAGCTTTTGGACTATAAGGACTATGCCGATATAAGCGGATACGCCGGCGGCCCAATGCAGTGGGCGCTGAAAAACAGTATTATCAGCGGCAAGGAGGGCAGTCTGCTTGACCCGAAGGGAGTAGCCACAAGAGCGGAGATCGCTCAGGTGATAAGAAATTTCATGGTATTTTATAATATTTAAGCAGCGCATCGTGAGGGGTGTCACAAAAAGGCGTCCTTTGTCAAAATCAGGTAAAATCAAAACCACCGGCTAAGCCGGTGGTTTTGATTTTACGCCTCATATTTGAATTCATAAGTGGATTCCGCACCGTTGTCGTCGGTATAAACCGTATCGACGGCGATAACGAACTTAAGAGAATCCATATCGAAATATTTGTTTATCGTCTGCGAGGTGGGCGTGAACTCAATTTCATCAAGGGCCATTTTCAGCACTTCCTCGTCGCTTATCTCGGGCGCTGTCAGCTCTGTGGCAAGCAGATAAGGATTCATCTTGCCTATCATCTCGACCCTGAGCAGCTTATCCGCCGACATAACGGCCCTGTAGCCGAAGGTGGAACGCCAGCCCTCGACCTTATAGTAAAGATATATGTCATCGCCGGACTCGTCGCTGACATATTCATACTCGGTGAAGTCGAAGGTGGAGTCGTAATTTCTCCCGATATAATCAGCGATGGCGCCGGTGGCCCTGATCGCGTGATAGTCATAAATCGTTGTGAATATCGAAAGCATCTTGGCCGCCTCGGCTCTTGTGATAGCCGTGGATGGCCGCAAAGAGGTGCCCTCGGTCATGCCGCTTTGAACGGCCCATATCATAGCCGGTCTGGCGTAGTCTGAGACCATAAAGTTATCATTGAATTTGTCAAGGGCGTAAATGTCGCCGCTGTTTTCGGGCGAACCGGCAAGTCGGTAAAGGATAGATACGAACTGCTCCTTGCTGATTGCCCATTCAGGGCAGTAGCTGCCGTCGTCATAGCCGAAAACTACGCCGTTCTCGCTGGCCCAGAGTATGCCGTCAGTGTACCATTGGCCGTTTTCGACATCGGTAAAGCGGGCGGAATAGCTGACCTCGGGTGAGCCGTACATTCTGTAAAGCAGCGAGGCCGCCATGCCCCTTGTAAGGGTGATGTCGGGAGCGAAGGATGTATCGGTTATGCCGGCCATTATCTCCTTGTCGTATACGTCGGCAATATAATCATAATACCAAGCGTCAAGGGCAATATCTATAAAGGGAACAGTTTTGTCCGCTCCGAAAGCCGTGAAAGCGAAGGAAGCCGTAAGCAATGCGGAGAGCGCTGTACTTAGAAATTTTTTCATATTTGATCCTCCTTCATATATTTATACACATTAATAGTAAATTCAATCTGTAAAAAGTTCAATGAGTTTAGAATAACTGTAACAATATTGTAATAATTTCTAAATGAATTGCCCAACGGGATATTTAAAACTCGGCTTTTATCGATCTTGAGATCCCGCAGGACGCACTATACCCAGTACGCTGCCACTCGTTTGGTCTAAATTGTACATAAAAGTACGCTGACGTATGGGCAAAATATATATATTTTATTGTGTAAATAGGTGTAAAACTGACAAAATAAAAGCTGTTCTGTATAAAAATGCGAAATTTCAATGATTTTACTGTGGAATATATTGTAAACCTGTGGTATAATGCTACTAAATAAAATTTCAGTGTACGTAGGGAGTCTTGCCTTAAGAAAGCAAATTTTGTATTTCTTAAGTCAAACGCCGACGGATGGAGAAAACATTTATAAAAAACACCGAATGCCTGCTATCAGAAGCATTCGTTGCTTTTTATGTTTTTTATGACACCGACATTAAGGGGGAAGGTTTTAAAATGAAAACTATTAATGCGATTGACCTTGGCATCGGCGGTTGCGGAACCGTATACCGTAATCTTTCTATGCCTCAGCTTGTGGAGTTTGCCCTTGAAAACAAAGAGGGCGTTTTGTCAGACACAGGCGCTTTGGCGGTAAATACCGGCAAATATACGGGACGTTCACCAGATGACAAATTTATTGTGGATACTCCGGCAGTCCATGATGATATAGCATGGGGAAGCGTAAACAGACCGATAGATAAAAGCAAGTTTGACTTGATCAGGGGCAAAATGCTCGCTTATTTGCAAAACAAGGATCTGTATGTGTTCGATGGCTTTGCCGGAGCGGATAAAAAATACGCTAAGAGATTCAGGATAATCAACGAGCTTGCGTCGCAGAATCTGTTTATCCAGAATCTGCTGGTAAAACCCACTGAGGAGGAGCTTGAGGACTTTGAGCCTGATTTTGTGATCATCGCCGCGCCTGGCTTCAAATGTATTCCCGAGGTTGACGGAACACACAGCGAGGCCTGCATTGCCATAGACTATGAGCAGAATATTGTGCTTATAGCCGGCTCCCAGTACAGCGGAGAGATAAAGAAAAGCGTATTTTCGGTAATGAACTATGTTCTTCCGAAAAATGGAGTGCTTTCAATGCACTGCTCGGCTAATATCGGCAAGGAGGGCGACACGGCCATATTCTTCGGATTATCGGGAACAGGCAAAACAACTCTGAGCGCCGACCCCGAGAGAAGGCTTATCGGAGACGATGAGCATGGCTGGTCTGACGACGGCGTGTTCAATATAGAGGGCGGCTGCTACGCCAAATGTATAGACCTCACTGAGGAAAACGAGCCGGAGATATTCAGAGCCGTTAAATTTGGTACTCTCCTTGAAAATGTAGTGCTTGACCCCAAGACAGGCGTGCCTGACTACAGTGACGGCTCCCTTACGGAGAACACACGCGCCGGCTATCCCGTTACATATATCCCCAATGCGGAGCTGAGTGGAAAGGGAAGTCAGCCCGGTACAGTCATTTTCCTTACGGCTGACGCCTTCGGAGTGCTTCCGCCGATCTCGAAGCTGGACAACGACATGGCCATGTTCCATTTCGTTTCAGGCTACACAAGCAAGCTTGCCGGAACGGAAAGAGGTATCACAGAGCCGCAGACGACCTTCTCCACCTGCTTCGGAGCGCCTTTCCTTCCCCTTGACCCCAGCGTATACGCTGAGATGCTTGGCGAGAAGATAAAGAACAATAATTCAAGGGTATTCCTTATCAATACAGGCTGGTCGGGAGGCCCCTACGGAGTTGGTAGCAGGATCAAGCTCAGATACACAAGGGCAATGGTTTCGGCGGCGATCTCCGGACAGCTTGACAATGTTGAGTACAAGCTTGACGACATATTCAACGTATATATCCCGCAGTCATGCCCCAATGTACCGGAGGAGATACTCAATCCTGTAAACACATGGGCGGATAAGGCGGCTTATGAAAAATCGGCCAGGGAACTTGCGGCGAAATTTAACGAAAACTTCAAGAAATATACGCATATGCCGGAAAATATTGTTAAGGCGGGACCAAATGTAAGATAAATTGAAATCTTCGATTTCAACTTGGTGTCGGTGAGGAAACGAAAAGTTCCTTGGTGAACTTTTCATTTCAGGTAACGGCAAATATTAGTAGATTGTAAGTCGGTGGAAGTGAATTCCGCCGACTTTTTATTATGTTCCGCTATTTCAGCCTCTGAACAAGACTACATCAAGAAACGCTCATATCCTGTATATGGACGTTTTTCTTTTGATAAAACATGATATCTTGTGGTTTTATGCTGTTTCTTGACACTGCATTTGCCGCTTGTCGTTTGTTTGTCGCTTAAAGCTGCTAAATGC
>CAZBNY010000097.1:0-7300 GCA_964493235.1 uncultured Lachnospiraceae bacterium | reverse complement strand
GCTTTCGGCAAAGTCAACAGCAGCCTCGACCTTCGGAAGCATTGATCCTTCGGCAAAATGCCCTTCGGCTATATATTTTTTCATATCCTCAACGGTCACGTCATGCAGCTCCACCTGTTTGGGCGTATTGAAGTTTATCGCCACATTCTCAACGGACGTAAGTATGATAAGACAGTCGGCGTCCAGCTCTTTAGCCATAAGGCAGCTTGCGAAATCCTTATCTATTACGGCTCCGACGCCCCTTAAGTGGTTGCCGCCCATATCTCTGGCGACAGGTATACCTCCGCCTCCGGCGGCTATCACTATGTTCCCGTTGTCCGCTAACGACCTTATTACGTCTATCTCCACTATCTCTATAGGCTTTGGTGAGGCTATTGTTCGTCTATATCCGCGTCCGGCGTCCTCCATGACGGTATAACCTAGCTCTAAAAGCTTGTCGGCCTCCTCCTTTGTCATAAAGCGGCCTATTGGCTTTGTGGGATTTTTAAAGGCGGGGTCGCTTCTGTCTATCACGACCTGGGTTATGAGAGTGCATACTCCTTTGTTTATTCCTCTGTCAAGCAGCTCCTCCCTCAGAGCGTTTTGCAGGTCGTAGCCTATATAACCCTGACTCATGGCGTCACAGACCGACATAGGTATGACGGGAAGGTCAGGCTGTGCCTTATGAAGCTCGCCCATAGCAATATTTATCATACCTACCTGCGGGCCGTTGCCGTGTGAAATGATGACCGTATTGCCGTCCTCGATCAGGTCGGCTATTATTTTTACCGTGCTTTTGACATTCACCATCTGTTCAGGCAGAGTATCGCCGAGGGCGTTTCCGCCTAGAGCTATTACGATTTTCATAACTTCACCTCCGGACCGAAAATCAGCTTTATTTTTTGAGCCTTTCCGGCGCTTCATTCAGCTTTTTGAGCATTTCTACAGGATCCTCGACCTTAGCGAGGAATATCATAGCGGCGATTATATACGGCTTGAAGCTGGCTTCCTTATAAAGCGGAACGCGGTAGCGGTCGAATACCGATGCGGCGACCTCGCCGGCCTCACAGCTCACGTCGGTTATGTCGGCGGGGAGACAGTGCAGATATAAAGCCTTTCCGTCCTTTGTAAGGCTCATCATTTCCTCTGTGCATTCCCAGTCCTTATGCTCGGCATTCTGGGCGAGAAGGCGTTTCTCTAAGGCGTTTATACCCTCGGTATCGCCGTTGCCGTAAAGCTCGGTTCTTTCCTCCATAGCCTTGAAGGGCGCCCAGCTCTTGGGGTAAACTATGTCAGCGTCCTTGAAGGCGTCCTCCATGCTGTTTGTCACTCTGAAGCTGCCACCTGATTTTTTGGCGTTGGCCTTCGCTATCTTCTCAACGTCCTCCATCACCTCATAGCCTTCGGGGTGGGCGAGGACTACGTCCATGCCGAACCTCGTCATAAGTCCGATAACGCCCTGTGGAACGGAAAGCGGTTTTCCGTAGGAGGGGGAGTATGCCCAGGTCATGGCGACTTTTTTGCCCTTAAGGTTCTCAACTCCGCCGAACTCATGGATAAGATGAAGTGTGTCCGCCATTACCTGCGTGGGGTGGTCGATGTCGCACTGGAGATTTACAAGGGTAGGGCGCTGTTCCAGCACGCCGGCCTCATAGCCCTCTTTGACGGCGTTGGAGAAATCGTGCATATATTTATTGCCCTTGCCGATATACATATCGTCCCTTATTCCCACTGTGTCGGCCATAAAGGAAACCATGTTGGCCGTCTCCCTGAGCGTTTCCCCGTGAGCTATCTGGGATTTGCTCTCGTCAAGGTCCTGTACCTCAAGGCCGAGCAGGTTGCAGGCCGAGGCATAGGAGAAACGTGTCCTTGTGGAGTTGTCCCTGAAGATGGATATGCCAAGTCCGCTGTCAAATATTTTTGTGGACTTATTCTGTTTTCTAAGCTCTCTTAAGGCATCGGCAACGGTGAATACAGCGGCTATCTCGTCATCGGTCTTTTCCCAGGTGAGAAAAAAGTCGTTCATATACATATTTTTGAAGTCAAGCTTTTCAAGCCTATCTATAAGTTCGTTTAAATTATCCATATTCGTCCTCCTGAATCAGCCTTTATACATCATAGGAACGGCCGCGTACACAGCCGCGCAGTTGATAAGGTCCTGCTTCCATGTCTTTTCGTTGGGTGCATGGGCCTCCTTCTCCTTGCCGGGGCCAAAGCCTATGCAGGGGATACCGAAACGTCCCATTATGGATACGGCGTTTGTAGAGAAAGTCCATTTATCAACTCTCGGCTCGCCAAGAATATTCCTATGGGCCTCAACAAGAGCCTTGCAGGCGGGGTGATCCTCGGGTATTACCCAGGTGGGGAAATACGCCTCGGTGGGATAGGAAAGTCCTGTCCAGCTCGGCCTTGTGTAATCGTACATTGTTACCTCTGCGTTATATTTCTGTACCGAGGGAAGAGCCTTTATCTCGTCAAGGGCAGAAATATATGTTTCTCCGTCGGTGAGCCTTCTGTCCACGGAAATAGCGCACATATCGGCAACGGCACAGCGAGAGGGCGAGTTAAAGAATATCTCAGATACAGCAAGGGTTCCTTTTCCCAAAAACTCATCATAGTGGAGCCTGTCATTGAGTGCCTTTACCTCATTTATGATCTCGGCCATCTTGTAAATGGCGTTGTCGCCTCTTTCGGGTGCGGAGCCGTGACAGCTTACGCCCTGTACCTGCACACGTATCTCCATACGTCCTCTGTGACCTCTGTAAATGCCGTTGTCCGTCGGTTCAGTAATAACGACAAATTCAGGCTTAATTTTATCCTCATTGATTATGTACTGCCAGCAAAGTCCGTCGCAGTCCTCCTCCTGCACAGTGCCCGATACAAGTACGGTGACGTCGTCGGGAATAAGGCCAAAGTCCTTCATTATTTTAGCTCCGTAGACCGAGCTTACGATGCCGCCAAGCTGGTCCGAGGCTCCTCGTCCGCCTATTTCGCTTTCGGTCTCATATCCTTCATAGGGGTCGAACTCCCAGTTGATGATCTCACCGATACCAACAGTATCGATATGCGCGTCAAAGGCAATGAGCTTTTCGCCCTTTCCCATATATCCAAGTATGTTTCCCATAGGGTCGATGACTACCTTGTCAAAGCCTACAGCCTTCATTTCCTGCTCGATTCTTTTTATCACGCCCTCTTCGCCGCAGCTTTCGCCTGGAATGGCGATAAGGTCTCTTAAAAACCTTGTCATCTGGGGAAGATAGCCCTTAGATGCTTCTTTAATTTCAGCAAAATTCATTTTACATACCTCCAGTCATTTTTTTACCCATGTCAATGTAATTGTAAAGTGTGAATTTTGATATATTAAAATAGCTGGCGACCTTATCGCCGGAGCGGGTTATCAAAAAGGCTCCGGATTCGTTAAGGTAGTTTATAGCCTTTATTTTGTCGTCTTTGGTCATAAGCGCCACAGGCTTTCCGACCAGCTTTACCGAATGCTCGATAAGATCATCGAGGAGCATTTCGACATTTGAGGTAATTTTTTGAGTTTCTCTTTTGGGTTCAGTGTTTCCCGTAATGGAGCGCAGGGCGCTCTCGGCCATCAGCATATATGTAACATCGAAGTTGATCGAAAAAACGCCTTCGATCTTATCCTCGTCATTTCTTATATATATGGTGGTGGAGCGGAGTATCTTGCCGTCTTCGGTCTTTGTAAAATACGAGACCTTATCCTCGGCGCGTTCCTCACCCATAACGGCGTCCAGCACAGCCTGAGATGGGCCGTCACCGACCTTTCTTCCGGTGACATGGCCGTTTTCAATAAAGGCGATATTGCTTATGGTATCGCTGCCGGGTTTTATATCATGGATAACGATCTCACAGTTTTCGCCAAACTGCCCGGCCAGACCATGACCTAAACGGGTAAGCAGCTCTAAGGTTTTCTTATCCATCGGGTTCACCTCACTTCTCTTTACAATTATAATAACATATACCAAATCAAAATCAATAGATTTTTTAGAATATCTAAAAAATAATTAGATTATGCCGATGCCGTAATTATCCTTGTTGCCATCGGCTGAAAAAAGTTATATTATTATAGCGAGAAATTATGATTTTAGGAGTGATATTATGGACAATTTTGTATTGCGTGGAAATATAATTTATTCAAAAAACAGAGATGAGCTTAATATAATCGAGAACGCCTATGTCGTATGCGAAAACGGGTCAAGCGCCGGCGTGTTCAGCGCCCTGCCTGACAAATATAAAGATTATGAGCTGATTGACTATGGTGAGAAAATAATAATTCCGGGTTTTACCGATCTTCACGTTCACGCGCCCCAGTACGCCTTCAGGAGCGTCGGAATGGACTGCGAGCTGCTGGAATGGCTGCAGCTTCACGCCTTTCCGGAGGAAGCCAAGTTTGCCGATACGGATTATGCCAGAAGGGCATACAGTATGTTTGTGGACGACATGAGGACCGGCTATACGACAAGGGCCTGTATGTTTGGTACTCTGCATACGGACGCGGCCATCGTTCTTATGGAGCTGTTGGAAAACAGCGGACTTAAAACAATGGTCGGTAAGGTAAACATGGACAGGAACAGTCCGGATTATCTGCGTGAAAAATCGGTCGAGGAGTCCTTGAGGGAGACTGAGCGGTTTGTACAGCTTTCAAAGCGGTTTACTAACACAAAGCCTGTAATAACCCCGAGATTCATTCCCTCCTGCACCGATGAGCTGATGTATGGACTTGCGGAAATAATGAATAAATATGACCTTCCTGTACAGTCGCATCTTTCCGAGAACCCTTCCGAGATAGAATGGGTCAGCGAGCTTTGCCCGTGGTCTACCTCATACGGGGACGCCTATGACAAATTCGGAATGATGCACGGCAAAACGATAATGGCTCACTGCGTCCATATGACGGAGGAGGAGCTGGAGATAATGAAAACCAGGGGCGTATTCGCCGCGCACTGTCCTGAGTCCAATATGAATATAGCCTCGGGCATTTCACCCGCATCAAGAATGCTGCATGAGGGCTTCAGGATCGGCCTTGGCACGGACGTTTCAGGCGGAACAACGCTCTCTATTCCGAGAGCTATGACTCTTGCGGCCCAGTGCTCTAAGCTTTACTGGAGATACATCGACAAAAAGTATAAGCCGCTGACGTTTGAGAATATATTCTATATGGCTACTCTCGGTGGTGGTGAATTTTTCGGCAGGGTCGGCTCGTTTGAGGCAGGATACGAGTTTGACGCCCTTGTGCTTGACGATACTAATATAAAGACAACGATAGATTTCGCGCCAAGAGACAGGCTAGAAAGGATAATATATTTGGGAAGCAAGCATAATATAGCTTCTAAATATGTTGCCGGAAACAGGATATTTTAAGACAGCTTGATTTATGAGGAGGGAAACACGGTATGTATGATTTAGGCATAATGAACGGAAGGATCTACACGGAGAACGGATTCATACATTCAAACCTGTATGTGAAGGACGGAAAAATCGCCGCTCTCACAAGAGATAAGCTTAAATGTGACAGGATAGATGATGTTGAGGGAGCCAAGGTGCTGCCCGGCTTTATAGACCCCCATGTACATTTCGCTCTGAATGTGGCGGGCAACACTTCCGTCGATGATTTTGAAAGCGGCTCCATTAACGGACTTCTCGGCGGAGTGACGACATATATTGATTTCCTTGACCCTGTGAAAAGGCGTGATGACTTCAAGGCGGCCTTTGAGGAGAGGTACGCCCTTGCGGAAAATTCCGCCTCGGATTTTACCTTCCACAGTTGTCTGGCAAACCCCGAGGACGGCGCCAAAGAAATGATAAGAGAGGGACTTAAATACGGGATCACATCGATTAAGGTGTTTACGACCTATTCCAATACAGACAGGCGGACATATGATGGCTATATAAGGGATCTCTTAAAGCATTCAAAGGCGCATAATGTACGTATTGTCGTCCATTCGGAAAATGACGCGATGGTAGACTACGGCAGCGAAATACTTGTTAAAAATCACGAAAAGAGCAGGGATACCCTCTGCGAGACCACCGAGGTGCTTAAGCTGGCGCAGATGGCCAGGGTCACGGGAGGAAACCTTTATATCGTACACGTCAGCGCGGGAACGACAGCCGACATAATCTCAAGAGAGTACAGGACCGAGCTTGACAACGGCAATATAATAATGGAGAGCTGCCCTCATTATTTCATATTCAACAGCGCCTGCTATAACAAACGCAACGGTTATATGTATACGATGACGCCGCCGCTGCGTCCTGAGGCCGACAGGGAACTTCTCTGCAAACGATTCGACTATATTTCCACGATAGGTACGGACCACTGCCCGTTTACCGAGGAAATGAAGCAGCATAAATATACAAGCGAAATACCAATGGGAATAGGCGGCATAAAATATTCATTCTTAGCCATGTATTCCATGTTCGGGGACAAGGTGATCAGAAAATTTACGACCAACGTCGCGAAGGCCTATAATTTGTTCCCCAGAAAGGGAAACCTTTTGCCCGGGGCGGACGCCGATATGGTCGTTTTTGACGACGTGTCAAGGGGACTTATAAAGGACAAGAAGAGCCTGTATAACGGATATGAGACAAGAGGAAAAATATTGAGAGTATATCTAGGCGGCTCGCTTGCTGTAAATAGCGGCGAATATTTGGGAAGCAGGGGAAAATATTTAAGACGATGAAAATATCAGCGGTAATGATGTGCTCGGGTTTTAGCCGGAGAATGGGAAAAAATAAGCTGCTCATGGAATTTAACGGCCGCAGAATGTTTGAATATACCGTCGATGTACTGCTCAACTGCGATTTTGATGAAATAATAGTGGTTACAACCTATGAAGAGATAGCCCTCTACTGTCGGGACTTGACGGTTATAATGAATAATGCGGCCGCAGAGGGGATAGCCGCGTCTGTCAGGCTTGGAGCCGAGAGGGCCGCTGACAGCGACGCTATCATGTTCTTCACGGCCGACCAGCCGTTTATGACCACGGAAGTAATAGACCGGCTGACCGGCGTTTTTAAGGCCGAGAAAAGGATAACGATCCCGGTGTGCGGCGGCAGGTATAAAAACCCTGTGATATTTCCGTCACGTTACAGGAACGAACTTATGAGGCTTACGGGTGACGAGGGCGGCAAACGGGTCTATATGTCCCATAAGCATGATATTTCCGAGGTTTTATTTGATGACAGCGCTCCGTTTATTGATTTTGATACGGAGGAGGAAATTAAAAAATTCCAGCAGCAGTGAAAAATTTTTTAAAAAAACTATTGACAAGTGAAATTTATTGGAGTATTATCG
>CAZBNY010000096.1:0-7304 GCA_964493235.1 uncultured Lachnospiraceae bacterium | reverse complement strand
CCCTGTGTTTTTTGCGCCGAGGCAGAATTCATTTGGCAAACAGAAAAACAGCTAAGGCAGTCAGGGCGATTTTATGGGCGGGATAATAGAAGTAGAAAAGATACTTCATTCCGCGGCCCTTTTCACCGTTATAGGCCAGCATAAACGGCAGGGCAAAGACCATTGCCCATTGGCAGTTGTCCGCCAGCAGGTTTTGCGCCGTAAAGCCGTAGGGGATAGCGGCGGCCAAAAACATCAGGCTGAAGGCTATATAAAATACGGAAAGTGATACCCTGTCCCCTCGTAAATAATAAAACCCTATTCCGAGTATGACAAACATTATGCCGCCCTCAACAGTGAGGGGCAGAGGAAGAAAAGCCTGTGCTGAAAGCAGTATAGCATTATGCAGAGCCGTAAGGCCGTTTGAGGCGGAAAAACCGGCTGCGAATATGACAGCGGCCTGCAAAATAAAAGGAATAAGCAGGAACGCCAGACCCACAGCAATGTCACTTATCCTTCGTCTTTGCTTAAAGGACCTTATTTTTTCTATGCATATAAGCATATATATTACCAAAAACAGGGTAGCGAATATATTTCCGTAGGACGCTTTGCCCAGCGGATGAGGAAAATAAGCGTTTGAAATTATATTTATTATCCCCATGCCTGCTGAAAACAAATACAGCCTGAGCGCGTATTTATAACGGCTCCTCGTATGGGCAAAGCCGTTCGCGAGCGCAAAAAAGAATATCGGAGCGGCAAGCCTGCCTATGACAGTGAACAGCGAGGGAATGGCAAGGATCCCGCCAAGATAATAATATATGTGATCAAGGGTCATAAATATCAGGGCCAGAATTTTAAGCTGAAAACCGTTAAGGCCCTGCTTTTTGGAAAATATGTTCATAGCTGGTTCCTCTTTTATTAATTAGCGCGATAGCGCGCTATGCACCGCCGGTCAAGTTCAAAGATTAAAACATACATAAAATGTAGGAAAACTATTGACAAACTGATTTTATAGTTGTATTATACTTTATGACTTTAGCACTAACACCTGCTAAAGCAAATAAATACGAATGAATAAATAAATGCCCCTTTATTTATTTCATTAAAAAACCTTTTATTTCTTTTAGGCCCTCTGGATCCCAACGGAGGGTCTTCTCTTTTTTAGACAGGGTATACCTCCGCGCCTGATACATAATAGATAACGCTGCCCCTTAGAGCAGGCGGATCCTCTGATAAATATTTTTTAAGCTCCTCAAAATTTTCCTTTTCTATTCTTAGGGATATTCCGCAGGAGGCCGTTATTTTCCTGAGGGTGGGCATGACCTCCACAGGCATTTTTTCGCCGAGATATTTTTCGGCGGCGACAGCGGCATGGGTGGAGCTGAAGGCCATTGTATAATATTCATCATTTCTCATAAAACCACCTCGATAAAATTATAATCACTTTGACTTTGTTAGGCAATAGGGTTATACTTTCAGTAGTATAATGAAACGGAGGGGAATATATGGCTAAATTCATAGACGCGAGAGGCAAGGCCTGCCCAATGCCGGTTGTGCTTGCCAAAAAGGAAATAGACGGCGGGGAAAGGAACATCACGGTCGCCGTCGATAACGAGATAGCCGTCGGGAATCTCACAAGGCTTGCCCAAAACAACGGAATAGAGGTAAGAACTGAAAAAGTTAATGACGATTGCTTCAACGTGATATTCGCGGGAGGGGCTGACCTTGAAATAGCGGAAAAGCCTTCGGCTGTATGCTCCGTGGCTTCAGGCTGCGGCTACGCGGTATTTTTCGGCAAGGACTATGTAGGCGAAGGAGATCATACTCTCGGACATAATCTGGCTAAAATGATGCTTTACACGCTCTCGGAAAGCGACGATATTCCCGCCGCGGTGATTTTTATGAACAGCGGCGTTAAGCTTCCGACAAGCGATAAGCTGGATATAATCAACAGCATAAATACGCTCATCGAAAAAGGCACAGAGGTACTTGTATGCGGGACCTGCCTCAATTATTACGGCCTGACGGATCAGATCAAGGCGGGTACGGTCAGCAATATGTTTGAGATTCTTGAGAAAATGAAAAGCGTGTCAAAGGTCATAACCGTCTGATAATGCGACTAAAAAGAAGCGTATGCTTATGCGAATTAAAGGCGAGATCCATTAGGGTCTCGCCTTGAGTTTTATCTCAGTACAAGCTCCTTTGTTGTTAAAAAATTTTATTTTGCCCCCATGTGATATAATTGTTTTTTCGGCTATCATAAGGCCGAGACCGTGTATCCCGTTTGATTCCCTTATACCGTTTATGACGGAGGCAGGATAGCCGCTTCCGTCGTCCTTTATCGTTATGGCCGCCCACAGTATATTTTTTCTCAGCTCAATACTGATTTTACATCCGTATGGATTATGGATGATGCTGTTCCTTATTATATTAACCAACGCCCTTGTAAGAAGATTTCTGTCGCCGTCAATAAAAATATTTTCGTCCAGCTCGCCTATTTCTATCTCGTGGCTGTCGGCCGGAGTGCTGTTGAGCGCCTCTGCCGCGGCGCTCCTTATTAAAGCGGCTGCACGCAGCTTTTCTTTTTCAAGGGGAAGCATTCCGTACTGCAGTTTGTTTACCAGGTTCATATCGGCCACGAGCGAGGTTATACGCTTGCCGTTTTTTAATATCGTATCGGCTCTTTCATCGCCGTTTTCACTGTATATCTCATCGGCGCAGCCCATTACCATTGTCAGAGGGGTTCTTATGTCATGGGATATTCCGGCTATCCATTCGGTTCTGGCCGCCTCCTTTTTTCTTACGGATTTTTTATAGAAACGCATACCGAGTAATAAAATAACCGTAATATCCAAAAGAATTAACGGGATTATACTTGATACGATTATTTCAATCTGTTCTATTGGAAAAATAAGCTCATATTTCCATAGGCTGTCCTTAGGCAGACCGATGACAAAAATACCGTCATTTCTTGTCCTTATATATACCGGATAATCATTTATATACCATCGGCTCATGGAGGCGATGTCCTGAATGGAGTAGTTTTTTGGAATATCATCGGGCAGACTGTGTTCCCAAACTACGCCGCCGTTTTCGTCAATAAGCATAGCAAAACGGTCGTAATCATCTAAATATTTATAGTACTCGTCATCAAGAACATATTCCCCGTCCTTAAAGTTTAAATTTTCGGACAGCAATACAATGAAGCTGCGGTACTCGCCGAGGTTTTGGCTTTTCACAGCGGATCCGACAAAGGTTAAGGTAAGAAGGAAAACGGTTATTACGACCGACGCCGCTATCGTTATGACAATTCCGAATGTAAACTTAAGCCTTTCTGATTTCATACCATTACTCCTTTGACAGCTTGTAGCCAAGCCCTCTGGCGGTTATTATCCAGCGAGGCTTCGACGGGTTTTCCTCAAGCTTTTCCCTGAGCCTCCTTATATATACCATAAGAGTATTCTCATAGCCGAAATTTCCGTCCTTCCAAACGGCGTCACACAGGCTGTCCACCGTTACTATCTTGCCTCGGTTTTCCGCCAGCTTTTTCAGTATGGCAAACTCTTTGGCGGTAAGAGATATATCTCCTTCGGGCGCAATTATCCTGCCCTCGTCCCAGTTGATCGTCCTGTCACCCAGACGGAGTGTGCCGCCGCTGTCCCTATAGACCCTGCGAAGTATGTTTGATAGTCTGAGTACAAGCTCATCGGCATTAAAAGGCTTAGTGATATAGTCATCGGCGCCCAGTCCCAACCCCCTAAGCCTGCTGTTGTCCTCGTCCCTCGCTGATAGGAACAGAGCGGGCGCGTCGCTTATCAGCCTTATTTTGTCCAGAAGCTGAAAGCCGTCGCCGTCGGGAAACATTATATCGAGTATCATTATTTCCGGAGAGTATACCCTTACAGCCTGATAGGCTTCTGTGCAGCTTTTTGCCGGGATTATGTCGCTGTAGCCGGAGTTTTTCAATATTCGCTCAAGCATTATTCTTATTTGAGGGTCATCGTCAGCTATAAGTATTCTTCTATTTGTATTATTCATATTTATCACCGATTAAATAATAACCCGAAAGACTGCTTTTTGTCATTGCTTTTGAGAAAAAGTAAGGTAATTTTAAGACCGTTGTCATGCTGAATTAAGCAAAAGGTAATATACTCACCTAAAAATACAGACAGGAGGAATAAACATGGAAAAGGCTGTTGTAACAAATGGACTGTGCAAGCGCTATGGGAAGGCAATGTGTGTCGATAACGTAAGTCTGAATGTCCCTGCAAACTGCGTCTATGGCTTCCTTGGGCCGAACGGGGCAGGAAAAAGCACTACGCTGAAAATGCTTCTCGGCTTAGTGAGGCAGAACGAAGGTGAGGTCAGTATATTCGGAAAAAAGATGAATAAAAGCAACCGTATGCGTATACTGAAAGATACAGGCTCACTTATAGAGTCGCCGTCATTTTACGGACATCTGACAGGCGAGGAAAACCTGAAGATAGTAGCGGACTTAAAGAGAGTTCCCTACGGAAAAATTCCCGAGGCGCTGGAAACGGTCCGTCTGGATAAGCAGAAGGATAAAAAGGCGGGAGCCTACTCATTGGGAATGAAGCAGAGGCTGGGGCTTGCCTCAGCACTCCTAGGCTCACCGAAGCTATTGATACTCGACGAGCCTACAAACGGACTTGATCCGGCAGGAATGCAGGAGATAAGGGAGCTTATAGTAACACTTCCAAAAAGCTATGACATGACGGTAATCGTTTCAAGCCATTTGTTGGAGGAGATAGATAAAATGGCCGACTATGTGGGGATCATAAACGGCGGAAAGCTGATTTTTCAAAACAGCCTTAAAAAACTGCACTCCATGAGCAAAGGAGAAATTTTACTTAAGACCAACGATGACGAAATGGCCGAAACGCTTCTTGAAAGACACGGAAAAAAACCTAAGAGGAATGACGGAGCGCTTTTTCTCGAAGATATGGAAGACTATAGGATAGGCGAGACAGTGCGGTATCTTGTGGAAAATAACGTCGATATATACCGACTTGAGAAAATGGAAAAGAGCCTTGAGGATATTTTTATCGGCCTTACCGGAAAGGCAGGCAGCCTATGAGAGCGCTCAGAGAAGAATTTTTCAAAAGCAAAAGAAAGCATACATTCATTATAGTTCTTGCCTTTGCCGCCATAGAGTTGCTTTGGCTGCTCTGGGCCTTTAAGACAGGGCAGAAACGAGAGGACGGCTGGTTCGACATACTTTATAACATACCCGTGTTGGACGGAGTGATATGTCCGGTATTCGCGGCAGTCATGGCAGGGCAAAACGCCGATTTAGAGCATAAGGGCGGAACCTATAAGCTGTTGTTCACAATGCAGAAAAGGACGTCGCTCTTTAATGCCAAAGCAGCCTTCGGCGTCATAATTACAGCGCTGTTTTTTATACTACAGACAACAAATATGTTCATAATCGGCAGGATATACGGATTTATGGGAGTACCGCCCTGCGATAAGATAATGCTGACGGCGGCTTTGGGATTTTTGGTGACGATGGCTGTTTATCTCTTGCAGCTCAATCTGTCTATGACATTAAAAAATCAGTTTGTTCCCTTCGCTGTCGGTATAGCAGGCTCGCTCTGCGGAATGTTCCTTTTGTTTCTGCCGTATAGGAGACTTAGCGAGCTGGTGCTTTGGGGAAACTACGGAGCGCTGTCGCTGGTCATACTTGACTGGGATTTTTCCACAAGGACAGGAACCTTCTATTGGAGAGAGCCGGATATGTTCGGCATAGCGGTCGTCGCTGTCTGGCTCATAGCCATGTATACACTGGGACTTGTAATGACCGATAGAAAGAAGGTATAAATATGCTTATAAATGCTCTTAGAGCCGAAAAGCTTAAACTGAAAGGCTCGCCCATTTGGATACCGTTCATAATACTTCCTATAATATCAGCCGTAATAGGAACTGTAAATTATATCGGAAATGCCGAGATACTGACGGACGGCTGGTACAGCCTGTGGACGCAGCATACCCTTTTCCTTTGCTATTTCTTCATGCCGGCGCTGTTCGGGGTATACTGCTCATATCTGTGGAGACTGGAGCATATGAACGGCAACTGGAACAAAATAATGACTGTGCCTGTATCGCCTGCGGTAACCGTCATTGCCAAAAACATAACTGCCATGAAGATGGCTTTTCTTGCGCTGGTCTGGATAGCCATACTTTATGCGTTTTTTGGAAAGATCGCAGGCTTTTTTGCAATGCCGCCTAAGGAGCTGGCGGAGTGGCTTGTATGTGGACTGCTCGGGAGTGCCGCTGTGTGCTCGCTCCAGCTTTTGATATCGATGGTCATACGTTCCTTTGCGATACCGGTGGGAATATCGCTTTTGGGCGGAATACTGGGGCTTGCGGCAATAGCCAAGGACCTTCCGCTGTTTTGGCCCTATGCTTTGTTTGCATATGGCATGAGGGCCAATAATCCCGATATGGAGTTTGGGTTTATAGGCTTTATTATAAGCGTTGTGTCATTTACGGCTATATTTGTGGCGATTACGGTATTGATAATCGAGAATAGGGATATAAAAGCGTGACATATATACGAAAACATTGCCGGAATTGACTTCCGGCAATGAGTTTTATCTTTATGTTTTTCTAAGACTGAGAGAAAAAGATCCATCGGGAATTTTCCATCTCCGATAATCGCAAGCCAAAGAACTTTTTTCGGACTATATTTTCTGCGCTCTCATCGAGTTGAGTATCGCTATTACCGATACACCTACGTCCGCAAATACCGCCTCCCACATATTTGATATACCAAGCGCGCTAAGTATCAGGACGAATATCTTTACCGCAAGGGCAAAGGTGATGTTCTGTCTTACTATGGAGTGGGTTTTTCTCGCGATTTTCAGTATAACAGATATTTTTGAGGGCTTGTCGTCCATAAGGACTATGTCGGCGGCCTCAATAGCCGCGTCAGAACCAAGTGCTCCCATTGCTATGCCGACGTCTGCCCTTGAAAGCGAGGGAGCGTCGTTTATGCCGTCGCCGACGAACACGGTCGTACCGCTTCCGGCCTTGATTATTTCCTCAAGCCTGCTCACCTTGTCGGCGGGAAGGAGCTCGGCGTATACTGTATCTATGCCGATCTCTCCGGCGATGCTTTGGGCCGTTGCCTTTTTGTCGCCCGAGAGGATAACAGTGTTTTCAACGCCGTTGGCCTTAAGGGCGGCTATGGCCTCAATGGAGTCGTCTTTTATTTTGTCGGCTATGACTATATATCCGACGTATTTGCCGTCAACGGATGTGTGTTCAACAGTTCCCACACCGTGAAAAGCGGAGCATTCACA
>CAZBNY010000095.1:518-7306 GCA_964493235.1 uncultured Lachnospiraceae bacterium | reverse complement strand
AATTAATATAATTGCTGCACCGCCTGTCTGCGGAAAAGCGTTGAGGGTATTTTTCTATCAGGACTACCGTCTCCACATGTACCGTTCTCGGAAACATATCAACACACTTTACCTTTTTCACCTTATAGCCATTGGCCTCAAAGATCCGCAGATCTCTGGCAAGAGAAGTCGGCTTGCAGGAGACATAAACGATTTCCTTTGCGTCAAAGCCTATTATCTTCATTATGGCTTTAGGATTTATGCCGTCTCTGGGAGGGTCAACGATTATAAGGTCCGGCTTATCCTCCAGCTCCTCGACCTTACTGAGGACGTCGCCGGCTATAAATTCGCAGTTTGTTATGCCGTTTAAAACCGCATTGTCCTTAGCGGCCTCAACCGCTTCCTCCACGATCTCTATTCCGATAACTTTTTTACTGCCCTTACTCATTATCTGACCTATGGTGCCCGTTCCGCAGTAGAGGTCGAACACCGTTTTTCCCGAGGTATCACCGGCGTACTCACGGACGACGGAATACAACCTTTCGGCGCCGCGGGAGTTGGTCTGGAAGAATGAAAACGCCGATATTTTGAATTTCAGGCCCAGAAGCGTCTCGTAGAAATAATCGTTTCCGTATAAGATCCTTGTTTCGTCGCTCTGAACAACATCTGACATGACATCGTTAAGCGTATGCAGTATTCCGGCGATTTTGCCCTCCAATCCGGCCGAAAGCATTGCCTGGGCATATTCGTCAGGATCAAATGTAAATCCGCTTGTAGTGACTAAATTTATGAGAATCTCACCGGTAAAGGCGGCCTTCCTGACAACAAGATGCCTGAGCTGGCCATCACGTCTTTTCTTATGATAAAAGGGTATATCACGCTCAGTGAAAAATCTGAGTGTCGCGTCGATTATTTTGAGAAAATCACCGTCAACGATATTGCAGTCCCTGAGAGTAACGACCTCATAGAAGCTGCCGCGCTTTCTCATGCCCAGCGCCAGATCCCCGCCCTTAGCGCTGTCACCGAAGGAGAACTCGCATTTGTTTCTGTAGCCTGTTTCCTCAGGGGCGGGAAGAAGCCCCTCAAACTCAAAGTCAGTGATCCCCGCGTTTTTAAGTATATTGAGCACCATGTTTTTCTTAAGCCCGTTTTCCGTTTCATAGCTAAGACGCTGATAGGAACAGCCGCCGCATATATCGCAGTGGGAACAGCCGTTTTCGGTCTCGATAGGGGAGCGCTCAAGTATCTCTAGCAGATCGCCTTCAGCCGCTCCATCGCGTTTTTTAGCTATCCTCACAAGCACCCTTTGGCCGGGAAGAGTGTTCTTGACAGTAATGGGTACGCCCTCTGCCTCACCCTTGCCCTTGTTCGGAAACGATATATCGGTAATCATTGCTTCCGCAATGTCATTTCTTTTCATCTTTGAACCTCCGATAAATGTTGATTTTTTGTATGTTTGTTGTTATACTAAAATAATAAAATTATTTTGTAAATAGGAGTGTAAAAATTAATGGCTGAAAAAATCGAGACAGGTAGCATTGTAGAAGGAAAGGTTGTCAGGATAAAACCTTTCGGAGCGATAGTACAATTGGAAAACGGAAGTCAGGGCCTTGTCCATATTTCGCAGATTGCCAACGGATTCGTAAACGATATAAACGAACACGTCGCGGTCGGCGATACAGTCAAGGTAAAGGTAATTTCCGTTGACGAAGAAACAAAGAAGATCGCTCTTTCGATCAGGGAAGCTCTGCCTAAAGCGCCTAAAGCTCAGCGTCAGCAGAGTTTTAAGCCAAGAGAACATAAAAACAATTATGAACCAAGAGGCACAAAGCAGCCCTCTGACGATGCGGCTCAGCCCAAGGAACCTGTCGACGATTTTGAAGAGAAGATGAAGGAATGGCTCAAACAGTCCAACGAACGTCAGGCCGGTATCAATAAGCGCAACAACAGACGCGGAGGATATTGATCCATCTTCCAGCCATAATATATTATATAGGTAAAAGGGGCATTTTTCAACAATCATAAAGGAGGATATACAAATGCTTGATATTAGTGCGGAAAGAATTGCCGAACTTAAGGGAAAAGGTTTTTTATTTATGAAGGATCAGGAGCACTTCAATGTGCGTCTTGTTATTCCGGCGGGCGTTATTGACGCCGATAAGGTAACAAAAATGTGTGAAATAGCAAAAAAATACGGCTCGGGCGTTGTTATGCCTACAGTCCGTTTAAGCCTTGAGATCCCGGGAATCAAATATGAGGATATCGAAAATGTTATGAGAGAGTGCGACGAGGCCGGAATTATTTACGGCGGAACGGGCGCAAAGGTAAGACCTGTCGTTACCTGTAAGGGAACGGAATGCAAATGGGGACTTATCGATACTCAGAAGATAGGCATGGATATCCACAACGCTTATTTCCCCGCTTCGGCTCCCCATAAGTTCAAGATAAATGTTACGGGCTGTCCCAATAACTGCGCTAAGGTCCAGTTCAACGACATCGGTATAATGGGCGCGCCTAAGGGAATGGTAAAATTATTCATAGGCGGAAGAGCCGGAAGAAGTGTGGTACCCGGAACGGAGATCGGCAGGATCAAGGCCGAGAACGTGCTTAAGGCCGTTGATATCTGTCTTGAGTTTTTCAGAGCTCACGGAAAGGCCAAGGAGCGTTTCTGCGTAACGTTGGAAAATATGAAGGACACAGAGGAATATAAGAGCTTTGTGGAAAGCTTACAGGCGCTTGCGTAAAACGTCTGTCTGAGCCTGGCGAAATGTTTCGGAAATGAAGACGTATAATAACGGCGGCTTCAAATGAGGATATTAAAGTCCGGCGCCGCCGGCGCAGGCGGACATGACCGTATGTGCGGTGTCAAAGAGACCTGAAAGCTGTGTATTTGTAAAGGAAAAGGATATAGGGCCTGCGGAATATTAACGCTAAGGCCCTTTTAAAATTATGGAAAAGTATGATATTAGAAAAAATGAATATCAGAGCTGCTTCGGATTTGACATTATGCCGTATACAAGCATTGTTCGTTTTAACTCGGGCGAGTATATCATCAGGGAAGGGCAGGAGGTAAATCGGCTCTACTATATGCTTGAGGGCAAGGCCAAGGTGTACCTGACCCATAAAAACGGCAAGGTGTCGCTGCTGAATTTCTGTGAGCCGCCATGCTTCATCGGAGAAATGGAGCTTATAGACATGGAAAACTACCCAAAGGGTGTACAGGCTCTTTTTCCCTGCGTCTGTTTTTCGGTGGACATTGGCCCTTGCCGGGAAATGCTGCTCAATGACAGCAAATTTCTTATGACCCTCTGCCGCTTTATGGCGAAGAAATCCCTGGAAAACACAAAAAACTACGCGGTCAACCAGAGCTATCCGCTGGAGAACCGTCTTGCGGCTTTTATACTTATGACCGAACAGCGGGGAGTATATAACCAAAAGCATACGGAGACCGCCGAGTATTTGGGAGTGAGCTACAGGCATCTTCTTTTTGTTCTGGCTGATTTCTGCAAAAAAGGATATATGGAAAAGACGGTACGTGGATATGTCATAAGGGACAGGGAATTATTGGAGGATTTGCAGGCGGAGATGAAAAATTAAAAAGTCCCAAACAGCGTCCGCCGTTTTGCGGAAGGGAGGCTTGACTTAAGAAAATCAACGGCTCGTATTTCTTAAGCGCCGACAATCGCTGTTTAGGACTTTTTATTGTTTTTTGTACGCTGTTTGTCAGCGTGTTTATTTTCTTTTATTTTCTTCTATGCGCTCAGCCAGCTCGTTCAGGTATACCCATCTGTCCATCGCCTCATCAAGCTCGGCCTCAAGGGCGTCCTTTTTCTCCGTCAGCTCCTGAAGGCGGACATAATCTGTAGATATACCGCTGATCTCATACTCAGTATCGGCTATGTCGGCTTCGAGCTTTTCTATGCGCTCATTTATAGTCTCAAATTCCTTTTGCTCGTGATAGCTCATTTTAAGCGGCTTTTCGGCAGGGGTTCTATCCTGCTTCGGAGCCTCTTTTTTTATTGGCTCGGCCGCGGAGATGTGACGCTCCTCATACTGACGCAGATAGTCGCTGTAGCCGCCCTCGTATTGACGTATGCTTCCGTTGCCTTCAAAGGCGAATATCCGGTCCACGACCTTATCAAGAAAATATCTGTCATGGCTGACCGTCACTACGGCGCCGTTAAATCCGTCAAGGTAGTCCTCCAGTATGGCGAGCGTCTCTATATCAAGGTCGTTGGTAGGCTCGTCGAGGAAAAGTATATTCGGGGCCTCGACAAGCACCTTAAGCAGGTACAGTCTGCGTTTTTCACCGCCGGAAAGCTTGCCTATGGGCGAATACTGCATCGACGGCGTGAACAGGAATTTTTCCAGCATCTGAGAGGCGGATATTCTTCCGTCAGCCGTCTGGACGTATTCGGCTGTGTCCTTGATATAGTCGATGACCCTCTGCTCGGGGTCCATAACAACGTTGTGCTGGGCGAATACGCCTGTCCTGACTGTCTCACCTCTCTCCACGGTTCCGCTGTCGGGCAAGAGGGAGCCGGTGAGCATATTCAGCAGCGTGGACTTACCGCAGCCGTTGGGGCCGATTATGCCGACCCTGTCATGCTTAAGTATTATATAGCTGAAATCATTGATATATACTGTCCCGTCAAAGGACTTGCTTATGCTTTCGGCTATTATTGTCTTTCTGCCCAGCCTTGTTGAGGCGGCGCTTATTTCCAGCCTGTCCTTTTCTTTTGGAGCCTTTATGGCGGCGGTCTCGTTGAAACGCTCTAAACGGGCCTTCTGCTTGGTCGTCCTTGCCTGTGCGCCGCGGCGGACCCATTCCAGCTCGGTACGGAGGAAGTTCTGGCGTTTTCTCTCCGAAGCGGCGGCAAGCTCCTCACGTACAGCCTTGGCCTCGAGAAAGCCGCTGTAGTTGGCTGTATAGCTATACAGCTTGGCGTCCTCCAGCTCCAGGGTCTTATTAACGACTCTGTCAAGGAAATACCTGTCATGCGTTACCATCAGAAGAGCGCCCTTGTATTTGGAAAGATATTTTTCCAGCCAGTCTATGGACTCGTTGTCGATATGGTTGGTCGGCTCGTCCAGTATCAGCAGGTCAACCGGCGTTATGAGAGCCCTTGCCAATGCCATTCGCTTGATCTGTCCGCCCGAAAGGGTACCGGCCTTTTTATAATAATCGGTTATGTTGAGCTTTGTAAGTATAGTCTTGGCGTCGCTTTCAAGGTTCCAGGCGTCGGCGGCGTCCATTTTATCGTTGAGGGAGTAAAGCCTTTTTTCCGCCCCGTCGAGGCCAAGCTCCACATCGCGGACGGTCTGCTCATAGTCCTTTATCAGCTTCATGGTCGGGTTATCACAGTTGAACACCTGCCCAAGCACGGTATCATCAGGATCGAAATCAGGTGTCTGGGGCAGATAGCCGATACGCAGACCGTTCATGGTCACTATACGGCCGGAATCCGCCGTTTCCTCGCCGGCGATTATTTTGAGCAGAGTTGATTTGCCGGTGCCGTTTATTCCGACCAGACCGACTTTGTCTCCGGCGTCGATCCCAAAGGTCACGCCGTCAAATATCTTTTTATCCCCGAAGGTTTTGGTTATGCCTTCGACAGTCAATAAATTCATTGTAAAAACCACCTTATAAAAATCATATACCAATTATACAGCAATAATCCTAAATAGGATACGACTGTTTTTGTTTATATATTAAAAAATATAAAAAAGCATACTTTTTTGGCAATTATTCATGCAAAATAACGGGTGCTATGCCGTATCCCGAAAATAACGGTACCTATAAATTGACAATAAGGAGGGAACAAAATGAGTAAGATCGATTTGAATGCTGTTTTCTTTGAGACGGGAGTTATAATACCGGCTCGGTGATGGCGTCCTTTCTCAAGACCGGAGACCGTATTATCATGGACAACGTGACCTGCGGCGGGACTGACTGTATCGCCGCCTGCAGTCTTCCAGACATGGGAGCAGAGGTTTCAAGCATATCCGCGCCCGATGTTGACGCTGTAAAGGCCGAGTAGCTTGCTGAGCGTCTGCGGGTCACTCGACAGGCGGTCAGCCTGAGGAGGAGCTCTGCGATAAGGCTGAATTTGTAATAAAAATGTAATTGGCATTTCTTCGATTCTGTGTTATAATTCATACGCACTGTTATGAAAGGAGGACGACTGGCTGACTTTCATACCGGCGTGAAGCCCTTGGAGGCGGAGGTCAAAACATTACCTCTCTATTCTAACAGTTTTGGCAGCGAGATGTCCCATGCCTATGCCCGGCTGCCATAAAACAAGGGGCAAATATATAGTAACAGGAGGTGTGCGTATGGGAAAGGAAAAAACCTCAAGGCTTATTGCCCAGAATAAAAAGGCTTATCACGATTATTTTATCGAGGAAACCTATCAGGCGGGAATTTCTCTGGCGGGTACCGAGGTAAAAAGCCTGAGACTTGGCAAATGCTCCTTGAAGGAAAGCTTTATCAGGATCGAGGGCGGCTCGGCCTTTATCTACAATATGCACATCAGTCCGTATGAGCAGGGGAATATATTCAACAAGGAACCGCTGAGGACAAGACGTCTCTTGCTTCATAGGCATGAGATAAATAAGATCGCCGCCGCGGTTACGGCGACAGGATATACGGTCGTTCCGCTGAAGGTATATTTCGACCACGGCCTTGTCAAAATAGATATAGGCATAGCAAAGGGTAAAAAGCTCTACGACAAACGGCAGAGCATCGCGGCAAAGGACCAGCGCAGAGAGGCTGAAAAGGATTTTAAAATCAGGAATCTGTCGCTGTA
>CAZBNY010000095.1:0-508 GCA_964493235.1 uncultured Lachnospiraceae bacterium | reverse complement strand
CCGTTATATGGGGCTGTAATGGTTTCGACGGGAGTCTTGAAAGCTGAGATAGCCATCCGCAGTATCGGTCAACTGCGTATCAAGACCGTAAATTTTTAAAAAGAAACGACAACAATTTAGAATTACAGGCTGCCTAAGCGCGGCTCGTCGGCCCTGAATTGCTCACAGTTCAGATAACCGGCGTCGATTTTGTGAGGACCTTTTTTGCCTAAGCTTTGCGGCAAAAAAAGATATATGAAGCTACCGGATCGCGCAGCCTGACTGTCGGCGGCGCAAGATGGGAATTTTAAAAGATAGTCTGTGATGGGAGAGGTCTTTGCCGATGGGTTTTCGGACAGGAGTTCGATTCTCCTCAGCTCCACTCTATAGGTCCCGATTTTTCGGGACTTATTTTTATGTGTGCCGTATTTTACTATTAAAATATTTGTCGATGCGTCTGTCAACCTCCTCACGCTTTGAGTTTCCCCATTTTTAAAATACAAATGCCCCAGTATCCTCTATTTTAAAA